>NZ_CAWMYC010000140.1:0-56386 GCF_963872035.1 Scytonema sp. HK-05 | reverse complement strand
CTGGCGACTTATCCCCATGTCTAAAGCCAGGGGCTTGCGTCTCGTTTTCCGGTCAAAGCTTTTGAAATCATCGGAGCGTAGCGTGTCCGTGCCGCACGGTACAGGCATACGCGTAGCGTGTCCGTGCCTCCTCCGGAGGAGCTTGCGCTAACGGCGTTCGCGCAGCGTGTGCGGAGCACTCAGCCGTGCCGCACCGCGAGGGACTCAGCAGGCACTCTGTGCGATCGCACTCTGTACCGCCTAAACACAAAGCGCACCCTACGCGTTGGCTTAGGCTACCCGCAAGACTTATAGCGTTTTGAAATAGCGCAAAGCGATGCCAAGCGATGGGCAAAGCCCCGCCTGAGCGCAAAGCGCACGCTCCGCGAACGGCGATCGCAAAACTTCCTAAAGCCGCTACAGTAAGAGCTAAATTCCAAGAAGTTGTAATGGCTTAATTGGATACCGAACTCAGGTTAACCAATTCAATCATGCTTCTACACGAAAGTCTTATCGATGTAGCACCACTTCCAGTCCTCACCTGGTTCCAAGGACTTCACAACCGGATGCCCTGTACCGTGGAAATGCTTAGTAGCGTGTTTGTTTTTTGACGAATCACAGCAACCAACGTGACCGCAAATGAGGCACTGGCGCAAATGCACCCACCTATCGCCCATTTTGAGACATTCTTCGCAGCCCTTGGCGCTGGGTGTAACGTCGTGGATCTGATTGAGATGCGTACAGTTTGTGCTCATAGGATTATCCTAATGTCTGCCTTAATTGTGACATTTAAGGCAACTCAGCACCCATCCAAAATTGAACAAAACAGCTATCCTTCCCCACCCGAGCGCCGTAAGGCGGGGTGGGGAAGGATAGCTGGTCAATTAAGGGGGTTCAATGCCCCCTTAATTGACAATCTCCGTATTAGTTCACGAAGAACGTCTGATTGGGTTCTTTCTGTTATTCGACAAAATTCTTGTAGATGTTCAAATTCTTTATCTGATATCCGTGTTGTCACTTGTTTCATCGCTGTCAATCTGCTCAAACGAAGCGTCAGAAACGCACATCTGCGCCTCCGGCGGATGTGCGTAGTTCATATTAGGGCTGCACCATCACCTTAATCGCTTCCCTGCTGTCCATCGCTGCGTAGCCAGAGGGAACGCCATTGAGGTCAACGGTGAGATCCAAGACGGGGGAAGAGTCCAGTTTACCCGCCACCACGTCGGTAAGTAGTTCGGGAATGTAGGCACGGGCTGGCGCAACTCCGCCGCGTAAGGAGAGGGGTGCCCGTAAGGGCGGGGTGAGGTGAGACCAGTGCTGCAGGAGGGTTTCCCGAACTCACAGCAACTGGCGTTGGCGCAGCCTCTCCGCAGGAGATACCCGAAGGGTTATACGTATGAATGCAACGCGCGTATAACGCTTGATAAACTTTAGGTAAAATCAGCAAATTACGACAAATTCATCGGCAACCGTACCTGAAATCTGGTGTCCCCTGGCTGAGACAACAGCCGAATATCACCTTGATGCTGTCCCACAACAATCTGGTAGACAATGTGCAAACCTAACCCAGTCCCCTGACCGACTCCTTTAGTTGTAAAAAATGGCTCGAAAATGTGAGACTGAACTTCTGGGGGAATTCCCGGACCATTGTCAGCAATCTCCACGAGCAAAAAGTCACTTTCACAATTAGTGCGAATCCAGATTTGACCACCTTGCCCGTTGACAGCATCGATCGCATTATCAATCAAATTCGTCCAAACTTGATTGAGTTCTCTGCCATAAGCACTAATTAGCGGCACTTCACAGTCATACTCCCGCGTGAGCACTACATTACTGTGCTTTAACTTGTGATTTAAAATTGTGAGAGTACTTTCTATACCTTCATGTACGTCTATTTCCTGTAGGGGTGCCCGATCCATGTAGGAATAATCTTTGACTGCATCAACTAAGGTAGAAATTCGCGTCGTAGAATGCTCAAGTTCATCTAATAAACCCCATTCTTGTAACGTTATCTCTGTCCAAGTTAGGACGTTACTCAGCAATAATTCACCTACATTTTTCTTAACATTTTCCAGCCATTGAATATCAAGCCCTGCTGTAACTAGCGTGGGAGCAAGTTTCCAACTATTGCCAACGTTGTGTGCTTCTAGCCATTGCATCACCTCATCCTCGCGATCGCTTTGCGTTAATGGATCGAGTCTGGTTGCTGTTCTAGCAGTGGCGATCGCATCTTGCTGCAATTTGGCAACAAATGCTTTTTGGTCGCAGGTCATTTCTTTTTGATTCAGTTTTACTGTTAAAGGCTGCAACACTTGCCTCGTTTGGCGTAATTGTCCCACGGCTCTACGACATGCAGAAGCCGGGTTATTCAACTCGTGTGCCAATCCTGCTGCCAAAGTGCCTAATGCTACTAGTTTTTCTCTGTGTTGTGATATCGTTTGTACCGCTTGCAACCGTTCTGCCATTGTGCGGAGAATTTCTGTCATCACGCAAGTACAACTCGAAAGCAATTCCCAAAACACCTGGTTTGGCAATTCCAAAATATGGCTACGAGTCACAGCACGACCAGTAGCCCAGAAATGTGTCTGACCCATTAACACAGGCAATTCACCAAACAGCGTTTTTGGTTCGTACATCGCCAGCAAAATCTCTTGATTGCCGACTTTTTGTGTAATCCGAACTTGACCTTCAAGTAGTATAAAAACATGCTCAGCAGGTTCACCTTCATGGCGATGAATTTCTCCGGGTTCTCGCCATACCTCGACACCTTGTTCAAGTAGCCATTGCAACCGTTCTATAGGTAAATTTGCGAATAGTGGAACTTGGCGTAAAGTTTCGATATTAAGCATAGTTACACCTTGAATTTGTGAGTATTAAATTAACAGTTACCAGTTATCAGTTACCAAGTACCCGCAGTATCAGTTTTATCGTTGGGGGAAACACCACACCAAGAGCACCAGAGAGCGTTGGTGGCGGGTTTAAATCCCCCACCAGCCTGCAGGCGTCACTGCGGCTGGTACTGTTCACTGATTTAATAGTTAAAGTGTAGTAATTCTACTTGCTGACTTTTAAAGAGAACAATAAGAGGTGAGGAGTTAATGATGATGCAATTAATCGACATTCCCTATTTCCTCGGCTAATTCCTCAGTAGTATATTGCATAAAATCTACTTGGTAACGAGACAAAGCATTAATAAACTCTGCCCGAGTAAGTCCAGCAATTTCTGCCGCTTTCCCTTGAGAAATTTCGCCTAATTCATACCATTTTACTGCTGCCGCAATTCGCATTTCTTCAAATTCTTCGGGATTTTTGCCGAGGGCAGAAAATACAGTTTCCGGTAATTAGATGTTTCCGGTAATTGGATTGGTATTGTTCTCATATAAACTCCTTTTTAAATAACTCCAGTTCGACACCGTAATATTTGTGAGTGCGACCCATTGGTATCATGCCAAGCCGTTGAGTCACCCGAATTGAAGCGCGATTTTCAGGCTTTACTACAGTATAAATGACTAGTACAGCACGGCTTAAATAAACCGCGTATTGTGTCGGTTTATCGACTGTTGCAGTTCGTTCCGCTCACAATCGCTCAAATTTAATACTTTTGGAGCTCATTGTGCCACACTCTCTTTCCCTTGTTTTAAGCCTAAACAGCTTTGACTCTACTTTCTTAGTCTCCCACAATAATGGTTCGTTTACTTACGCCCTGCTGTACTAGTTCCCCACAGATACTCGGTTCGATGCCATTAATTTTGTTGTAGGCCGAGGTAACCGAAACACCTACTTCTTCAGAGGATGCGGGCGTGGGCTGCATGTACTGATGGGTGGATTCCGCCGACAACAAGACTCATTAAATTGACGACTGTGGAGAATAATAACTCGCGAGTATACTGGGTTTTTGCACTACGTTCAAATAGTTCATCCAGGATTTGGGGACATAGAGCTTTCTCTAAAAGCCCACGAACCATCACGGATACAGGACTCTCTTTTACAAAACGCTCAAATACCTGCCCTAATAACATTTCTATTCTCCACCCTCAGTTTTTCACCTCTCTTAACTCAGATCTTGCACCTATCCGTATAACCCTGGCTTTAGTCAAAAGTAGCGCAATAAAGCTACAGCTTTTTTCTTGATTTTTATCGTGAAAATAAGGATTTTAGGGTTAGTACTGTGTGTTAAAATTACATAAATCTTTCTTGGTGCAAGATGTGAGTTAACCAAACTACAAACCAGCCCATCACACAACACCTTGAAAGGGCTGATCACTACGACCAACCCTTTCAAGGTGCAAGTTGAAGATTTGAAAAAATCTCAACGGAAGAATCAGGTTTTTGTCCCTCCCTGTCGCAGACTAATTGAAAATTAGTCGCGGACTAGATGAAAATTTCCCGACCTTATTCGCGGACTAATTGAAATTTTCCCCCAAATGAGGATAAAACGCTTCAAATCAATATAGTACAAGGCTTGGGAGCAAGGATTCTGTAAGTGGCGTCTGCGCTTTGCGCAATCGCCAGAGGCGTATCGCCTGGTGCTACGAAAGAATCAGGGTTACACAAACATATTTTCAATTAGTCCGGGACAAATTTTCACTTTGTCTGCAAACCGACACTGGTTCTTTTGCTGGTGCGGCTACTTCTGACTGTGGTATGGACACAGGTGTAGACAAAGATATAGACCAATACGGTTCAGTTAAGGCTAACAAGCTGATGAGTGATTTCAAGAAGGCATCTATGCTGAGGGCAGAGGGCATTTATGGACCTTTTTAGTTGGGGATTGTGACCCCGGACAATTGGAGGCTCCCAATATCGTTGCATTTGGGAGGGGCTTCATACCCTTACTCCCAAGAGTCGTGGGCAGAGGGCAGGAGACATTCCTTCATTCCTTCTGCCTTCTGCCTCCTGCCCTCTGCCTTTCCCGGTGAAATTTCGGAACTTCTACTCGTTGTCCAGTCCAGGAGACACTTCAATCCCATTTTCAATCCAAAAATGGGCTTTTCCATTTGTTAAATATTAAGCAATATTTTGCCAACAGTGTCTTCGCTAAATCCGCGCCAAATAAAAGAGTATGTGCTGTAAAAGTCTTTCAGTATCTTCATTAAGGAAAAGATGACCTCCAGAAAGCTCTTCGATGTTAAAACAATCATTAGTATACCGATCCCATTCTCGTAGTTGTTCTAATGTACATAAGGGGTCTTTATCACCGCCAAATGCAGTTATTGGGCAATTTAAAGGAGGAAATGGGGAATAGTGATGATTTAACTGTAAGGCAAACTCTGCTTTTATAGACGGAAGCAGATGAGTCATGGCTATTTGGTTTTGTAGAAGCTCCTCAGTATATCCTATTTCTCGCATATAAGCAAAAGCTATATTATCTTCAATATCCTCCCATCGATATTTTCTGTCACTAAAACCCCCAAATATTTTACGCTGAGAAAAATTTGGAAGATGAGGCGGTAAACAAGCAGCTAAAAAAAGATGTTGAGGTTGCAATTTTCTTTCTAAACTGACTAATAAATAAGCTAGATTCGCTCCTATGCAATGCCCATAGAAAGCAAGAGGCTTATCACTTATAGACATTAAAACATTTGTCAAATTCTCTAGTAAAATATCTTCATCATCTATAGGTTTTTCATGTGCTCTTTCTTCTCTACCTGGTAGTTGAATAGCACATAGTTCAATGTCGTCAGGCAAATATTTTTCCCATGGCAGAAAAACAGTTGCGCCTCCTCCACCATAGTTGAAACAAACCAACCTTAATTGAGCATTTTCTTTAACTTTAGGTCGCCTAATCCAGGCGTCATAGTTTTGAGAAGCAATAACTGTACCCAAGACTTGATTATTTTTATTATTTTTTATACTCTCTAAAAGCTGCCTTGTTAATTCTATGATAGTCGGACCTTGCATCACTTTCATCATAGGGTAATCTGTATTTAAGTTAGTAGCAATCCAGTTAACTAACTGCATTGACATTAAAGAATCTAAACCAAAATTTGTGATAGGTATTGTCTCATCTATTTTTCCTCTATCCATACCTAAAATTTTTGATATATAGCTCTTTAGCTCACTTTGAAGAAATTCTAATTGCTGTTCTTCTGGTAAATCTGTTAGAATTTCAAGAAAACTCATATTTTCTCGAGAAATTTCAGTCTTTTCTTTTTTTGTAATAACTTCAGCAAACCGACCAGAAGATTGCCAAGCTGGGAAAAAGCTAACTGCTTTATTCCAATTTAAATCGGCTACAATCAGACGCGGAATTTTGAAAAGAATAGCTTCCTCAAGAACTTTCAAAACTTTCCTTGAAGGAAGTAATGTCCATCCTTGGCTTTCAAGGATACCCTTTGTTTTTTCATTGCGAACAGCCATTCCTGTTTCAGCAAGAGGTCCCCAATTAATTGTTGAAGTAAACAATCCCAGCCTATTCCTATAATAGGAGAAACTATCTAAAAAGCTATTTGCTGCTGCATAGTTGCCTTGTCCTACACTACCAAAAACAGAAGCTACAGATGAAAAACATATAAAGAAATCAAGATTTAATGACTTAGTTGCAAGATGAAGATTAAGGGTTCCAATGAATTTTGGACTTAAAACTTTTGAAAAAGAGACTTCATCAATATGAGAAAGCGGCTTATCATCCAATACACCTGCTGCATGAATAATACCTTTTAGAGGTGGCATGTTGTTGTTTATATCATCAATCACTTTTTGAGTTTCATTGGGCAAAGTGATATCTGCATTAATAATTTGGATGTTTGCTCCTTGCTCGCGCATTTTCTGAACTGTAGTTAAAGCTTCTTCAGTTTGAATACCAGACCTACTTAGAAGAACTAAATTACGAGCACCACATTTAACCATCCATGAAGACACTAATAGCCCAAAACCACTATTTCCTCCTGCGATTATATACGTTGCATTCCTTGGTAAAGTTAATGAGGAAGGAGGAGATATGTTTATGCTCGTTTCTTTCATAGAAAGAACCACTTTACCAATATGGTGTGCACGAGACATGAAACTGAAAGCTTGCTTAACTTCTGTAATTGGAAATATATGCAATGGATGAGGAGGAAGCAAGCCTTCTTGAACCATCCCGATGATTTCTTTAAACAACTTGTTACAAAGCTTTGGTTTTTGCACAAGCATTCGATCTATATCGAGCACGGTATAAGTCAAATTTTTACCAAAAGACTTTAAATTCAACCGTGTATCTTTGTATATATCTGTTTTTCCTATCTCAATAAATCTCCCAAAAGGGCGTAAGCATTTAATATTTTGTACGATTGCTTGTCCTGAAAGAGAATTTAATACAACATCAACTCCTTGACCATTTGTGATCTCTAAAATATCTTTACAATAGTCAAGAGATCGAGAATTGTAAATATATTTTACTCCTAATAACCTAAGAAATTCCTCCTTCTCCTGAGTTCCAACCGTTGCAAAGACTTCTGCATTAGCAAGCAATGCAAGGCGTATTGCAGCAATGCCAACACCACCAGCGCCAGCATGGATTAAAACTTTTTCTCCTTCTTCGATTCGTGCATGATAGTAAAGAGATACATAAGCTGTTAAGTAAGCCATAGGAATACTAACAGCCTCTTCAAAAGAAATATTGTGGGGCTTTTGCACACAATAATTTTCATTGGTAATGACTTTACCTGATAACGAATTTTGAGCAAACGCTACAACCTCATCTCCTATCTTAAACTCTTTAATATTTGGATCAATTGCAGTAACTATTCCTGCACACTCAAGACCAAAATTTTTGCCATACAACCCTCCTTGAATGGCTTCATCTGATAAAAGACCAGATGCTAGCATCACATCGCGAAAATTTAATCCAGCAGCTTTTACATCGATTTTGATCTCACTATTCTCTAATTCTTCTTTTTCATGAAATTCCTGGAGAATTAGATTATCAATGACTTTGTAGTTTGTAGAAGTAACTCCATAGCATGAACCTGAAGCTGGAACTGATTGATTAATCGATTGGATGAGGTTGGCTTGATCGACGCGTGTGAGAGTATTCTTAAAGACTGTAGTTCCTCTAATGGAAATCTCTTCAGGGATTTGTGAGCTAGTAACAATTTCTGTAAATGTTTCAATCTCTTCGAGAGTTGATTCACCGCTGAAATCAACTATTTTTATTGGCATAAGTGGATACTCGTTCATTGTTGTACGAGCCAGACCAATGAGAGCTGCTTGTTCTAAATCTACGGAGTCGCCGTAAACGCCTTGTGTAAGAAGCCAGAAAGGAGATTTCAATTTGAGCTTATTTAGAGTTATTACAGCTTGAGTGAATGATTGACATGCTTCTACTTGCTCCTCTAAGTTTAATTCTTTAATATTATTCTGCCTTTTTCGCGGTATGTAAACAATAGATACAGATGTATCTGTAGAACTCATTGAAGACAAGAATAACTGCATATCTGCCTCGTTATTCAGGTCAATAAATGTAGTAGAAAACCCTCTTTGTCTTAAGACAGTCTCTAGTGATTTTCTAATTAAGTTATTGGGATTTCCGGTGAGGAATATTCTCTGAAAATTATTTTCCTGTAAAGAAATATTAGATATCTTGTAATCTAGCGATAGCCACTCATAATTGTAGAAAAATCTGCTGTGATTTTCTTTTGTTTCTTGACGGCTTCCTTTAAGAAAACGTGCTTCCAATCCTATTAGTTTTGCGATGACCTCATCATCCTTATTAAATATAATAATATCCATTAAGATGGAATTTTCTGATAAGTAGCGCAGGGTATTGTAAACATAAACTTGAGGTTCAGCTTTTTTGTAGAACTCGACTCGCTGAACTTTATAGGGTATGTATATCCCCATTTCTTCCTTTTTGATGGTGTACAGACCTGCTAAAATAACTTGGAATGCATTGTCAAGGAGAGTGGGATGGACGAAGTAACAGTCAAAATCATCTCCAACATTTTCAGCAACTGTAATTTTCGCTAAATTTTCTGTGCCATTTGTATATACATCCTCAACACATCGGAACGTTGTTCCAAGAACCAATCCTCTGTTATCAAGGTAGGTATAAATTGTTTGCATAGAAAAATGCGAAGTAAGTTTCTTGCGCAGCGAAGCAAGCGTTAGTGTACTATCTTTATGGGCGTCAGTATTATCATCTAGATAGTTAATTTTTCCCTTAGAGTGTAAAGTCCAGTCTCCCTGATCTCCTTCATTTTTTGAATAAATCGAGAAGTTTCCTTCATAAGAAATTATTTCTAATAAAATTTGAGGAGCATTCCCTTCATCTGGTAAAAACAAAGGATTTTGAAACTCAAGCTCTTCCAGATAAAAAGAGCGATCGGGAAAAGAAAATTTTGCAGCAGCTAATGCTAGCTCCATATGACCAGCTCCTGGAAAGACAATTGGTCCTTGAACACGATGTTCTGAAATATAAGTATGTACCCTTGGGTCAAGATTTACTTTCCATAGTCGATTTTCTTCTTCTTTTGGTGATATGGTGCAACTTTCGAGGAAAGGATGAACTTGCTTTCCTATACGAACTTCTCTTGATGAAATACTTTCTTGCCAAAACCTTAATTTTTGCCAAGGATAAAATGGAAGACTTACAAAGCTGCTCTCTGGAGGTACAAGCAAACTTAGGTTAACATTATTAAATCCATCTATAACTAACTGAGCTAATGAAGTAAGCAGAACCATTTTATCTTCTTTATTTCGCCGAAGAGAAGGTAAAACAAGTCCTTTAATATTCAACTCCTGCATGATTTCATTTATGCTTGACGATAGGGCAGGATGAGGACCAATTTCAATAAAGGTTGTTATGCCAGTAGAAAGTAAAGCTTTAATAGCCTGATAAAATAAAACTGGTTGCCGTAAGTTTCTAAACCAGTAATCTTCATTTAATTCTTTTCCTCTTATCTGAGCCCCGGTTACAGTTGAAAAAAGAGGAGTATGTTCTTCAGAAGATAGAACAAGACCCAAAGCTTGATAGAATATGTCCTTTAAAGGATCTAAATAGTGACTATGAAAAGGAACTTCTACAATTAGAAATCTGTGAAAAATATCCTTCTGTTGTAGTTGATCTGCGATAGCTTGTAAGGAAATTTCATCTCCAGATAAAGTCACTGAAGAGGGCCCATTGACGGCAGCAATATCAACGCCTTCAAAAGAATTTATATACTCTAAAACTTGCGCTTCTGATTGTCCTACAGCAAGCATTTTACCAAGTCCACGAGCTGTAGCTAAAGACTGGCTTCTGGCAATAACAATGGACATAGCTTGTTCTAAATCTACTATTCCAGCAGCATAAGCTGCTGCCACTTCACCAACGCTATGTCCAACAATAGCATCAGGGCTAACTCCCAATGCTTTCCAGTAGTTTGTAAGTGCAATTTGAACAGCAGTAATAGCTGGTTGAGCAATCTCAGTCCAATTAATTCTGGAGTGTTCCTCATTTGCTAATAACTCATTTAGTAGAGGACCATATTCTAAAAAGCTTTTGTGATGATCTGGGTCGTTTGATAACCACCCTAATTTTTGGAGAAGACTATCAATCTTGATGAGTTCTTCTCTAAATAAAGGCTCGTTATTAAAAAGTCCTCTTCCCATTAACCACCATTGAGTTCCCATACCTGAATAAACAAAAGCTATTCTGCTTTCTTGAGAAGAAATCCTCCCAAAAATTACTCTTTGTGAAGATGTTCCGCTAATAAAATCTTGCAAGGCTTGATGTAACTGTTCTTTATCTTTGGCAACTACAGCTAGCCTATTATTGTAGAAAGAACGCTTTTTAAGCAGAGAAAATGAGAGATCGTTTAAGCTGATATCACGCTCGGAAATAAACTTTTCATAGGAGAGAGCTAACTCTCTGAGAGCATCACCATCTTTTGTTGTCCAAATAAATAACTGCTCGTTATTGCCATCAAAAGACGTTTTTTGAGAAACGGGTACTTGAAGTTCAGGAGGACTCTGAAGAACAATGTGTACATTGCTTCCTCCAAATCCAAAAGAGTTAACACCCCCATACAAAACAGGCTCATTCAGATATATGCAATCAGTTGGCACTTGCAATTTTAAATTCTTAAACGGAATTTCTGGATTAGGGTTTTGGAAATGAAGATTTGCAGGAATGATTCCATTCTTTAACACTAAAGCCAGCTTGATAATTCCAGCTATTCCTGAAGCAGCCTCTAAATGACCTATATTAGATTTAACTGAACCGATGTAGCACACATTCTCTAAATGTCTTCCCTCTCCTACAACTTCCCCAATCGCTTTTGCTTCGATTGGATCTCCAACAGCAGTTCCCGTTCCATGGGCTTCAATATAATGGACACGATTAGGAGAAACACCAGAAATCTTATATGCCTCTCGTAGCATTGAAATTTGCGAGTCCATACTTGGCATAGTCATATTTGGTGTATGACCATCTTGATTTGTTGAACTCCCCTTGATCACTGCATAAATTTTATCTCCATCTTCAAGTGCTTGAGATAATGGCTTAAGAATAATGATTCCTGTTCCTTCACTCCTTACATAGCCATTCGCTCTAGAATCAAAAGATTTGCAACGACTGTCAGAGGACAAGAACCCACCTTTACTAAACCCTATATGCATCTCGGGTTTGATCATTAAATTAACTCCGCCAGCAAAGGCTATGTCGGCTTCTTGGTTAAGTAGACTTTGACAGGCAAGATGGACAGCCATTAGCGAAGAAGAACAAGCAGTATCTACCGAAAGGCTTGGTCCTTTTAGATTTAGTACATATGAGATACGATTAGAAGCTATGCTGAAAGCAGCTCCGGTATTGGTATTTGAACCTATATTTACGCGCTCACTATAAGCTTGTTGAATATCACCATAATCATGAGTGGAAATTCCAATGAAAACACCAGCTTTGCTTCCATTTAAGTCCTCTAATTTTAGCCCTCCATCTTCTATTGCTTCATAAGTGACTTCTAAAAGGATACGTTGTTGGGGGTCCATAGTTTCTGCTTCACGAGGAGAGATACCAAAAAAACTGGCATCAAACATATCAATATCTTTGATAAATCCTCCTTGTAAAGAGTTTATCTTTCCTCTTTTTTGAAAATCACGGTCATAAAAATCTTCCTTACTCCATCGATTTGCGGGAATATCTGCGATCGCATCAACTTTTTTAATCAAGAGTTCCCAAAAATCTTTTACCGAGTTGACATTACCTGGAAAACGGCAACCTACAGCAATGATAGCTATATCGAATGAACTTCTCATTTTAGTTATTACTCCGCAGTTATCTTAATTTATATTCTCGACCAAGGATGAATTCCTTCTTCTTTGCATCTGCTATAAATTGAAGCTATGTGCATAATTTGAGCACAGAAACAGAAGAAGGCAAAAACCCCATAAATAGATATATCCAATTTGTATGCATAGATTGCTAAGACTGTGTATAACGCTACACCTAAAACGCGCATCAAAGCAGTGTATATGGACTGACCTCTTATATCCTTCTTAATCAGAGTTTGGTAAGTGAAAGCTAATTCATAAATAACGTAATAAATGCATATCGTGTAACCAAAAATCTTTTCATGAGAAAGATTTGAATATATTATTAATACTTTACGTAGTAAATACTCTAACCAGATAAGGTAAGAGAAAGTCGTAAAGAACCAAATATAAAAAGGCTTTTTATTTTTGTCTTGATAATATTTGAATAATAGCACCATGATAATGCCATCTCCAATACAAAAAAACCAAAATGTAATCCAGTCAAGAAGATTAATGGAAGGATCATAAGATAGGGCGTATACCACATTCCAGGAAAATGCACCTAATAAAGTGGCAAGAGGATAAGGACTAACTTTGTCTAGTAGTCCACGTCTTGTCGCTAAGAAGAAAAAAGTAATCCAAGTTAAGAGATACAAAATTCGTACAAATATCATTTGCTATTTACCAAATTCAGGTAGTTATGCGAGGGTTTCAAAAAACGTTTCTTAGGTATAGATATATCAATACTTCTTGGTTAAGCTCTAAGCAGTGTTGAGAATGGAGAAGTTAATATGCTCACGTTGAGTTCCAGTTCCTTTATGAAGTGGTTTTTTGAATAAGAACTTTGAGCGAGATTTTTTGACAACTCTGGGATTATTGCATCCACTATTAAATGAGTGCCAGCTTCAACCAGCAGTACTAACCGGACTTTGGGGAAAGCAGCTTTAGTGCCAGGACGTGTCCCAGGATAACCAAAGGCTCTGGCATTAGCTTCACTATCTGGCACATCCAAAACTGTCCCATCTACTGCCATAACTCGCAATTCACCCAAAAAAGCTCCTAGTGTTTGAGGTGTAGCCAAAGGACGCACTACAATCTCAAATAACTGACTCATGACTCGACACCCAATACGCTGTCTAGCTTCACTTATCGATGAACTGCTTGGCACTTGCCAATAGTGAGCTAGCTCAATCCACTTCCTGCTCAAACCATTCACTCCTATTTTTGAGGACTGTTCGTAATCGTTACTGATGACCACAAACTCATAGGGATTACAAGACTTACCACCAAGTGGGATGGGAGTTTTCTTTGACGCTCTTGTTGGCTGTTTGTCTCGCCAATTGCTTGTTCAATGGCATCCGAGGGTATAGCAGTTTCTATAGCCCTAAATACTTCAGCTGATTCGATTACTGGAGATATAAAGCAGAATTCTTGAGATACACTGATTTAACGATTGCCGAAAGGACACTGCGCTCCGCGCAATCGCCTATTGGGGGACAAAAGTAATTTACCTCGATTTTGGTCTTAACCGAGAAGTATTGATAGATATATTCTATTTCCTATAGCTGTAGTGACCAGTTACCTGTAATCTTTAATTAAACAGCTATGTTATTCAAGTTGCATTGAGGGCAGGGTAAGCGCATTTCAAACCCTATTTTTATAAATTTTTTCAATTGATGGTAAAATCATCCTCCCTGAATACTTCGATTTTTTCCAAGCTTTATTTAATGATTATCAAACGTTGAATAACAAAAATATAACAGTAATTATCTATATTTCTTTCTTCAAAAAATAATAAATAATACATAGTAATTTTTTATACTATGTATTATTCAAATATTTTGAATTTCTTGGCATAATTTTTGCGTTTATTGCAGCACTACTGGCATTATAAAAGCCAGTTAATAGATAATTTATAGATCCATGAATCCCGATCGTATCTATAAATAAGGGAGATCCAAAAAATAAAATCTCCAGCCTTTATGGTTGCTCTATCGGCATAAGAGGTTATTTGTGGTAAGAAAGGGCTTTGATTTGATGACTGGTAAGTGCCTAAGGCTATTCATTGCTAAAAACAACGATCAAGCAGATATACTTTTATTCTTTAAAGTATCTTTTTTAACTTTATTTATAAGTAAGTTTGACACAATGTCATAATATTTTGACTTTATTACTGGGTCAATACTTAATAATCAACAATTAACTTCTACCAATTTATGCGTATAATAGCATCCTAAATGCGTACACCTGCTATAGGTAATAAATTATATTAGTGAACAAATAGGATGTTAGTATTGTGTATAAAACCACAAAATGTGGTATTGAACCCATACTCAATAGCACCTCGTCCGGCTTCTGTCGCATAACCCTTGCCCCAAACCGCTTTTTTTAAGTGCCAACCCACCTCATAATCTTGGGTTGGTTTGCCCTCATTGTCAGGTAGTTGTTTCAGCAAGACGGTTCCTAGAATTTCTCCAGTTTGCTTTTCAACAATTGCCCACAAGCCAGAACCATTATTAAGTTGGCTATAGCGTTCAGTCACTCGTTGCAGTCTCACCCGGACGTTTTCCACACTCTCCTCGGGAATGCCACTCAGAAAGCGCACCACCTCTGAGTCGCCGTAGATTTCAAAGGCTTGTGCAGCATCAGCTTCAGGTATCCACTCACGAATAATCAAACGCTGTGTTTGGAAAATCTCAGTCATAGCTTGCATCCAATCAGGCGTGAAAATTCTACTCACAAGCTTCTTGACATGAAGGACTCACAACTTGAATAGGCAAATGCACTCGAAAGCGTGTCTCACCAGGTTGAGATTCAAACTGAATATCACCGTGATGTTTGTTAACAATAATGCGATAGGCAATTTCTAAACCTAAGCCCGTGCCTTTCCCTACTCCTTTAGTTGTGAAAAATGGTTCAAAAACGCGGGATTGAATTGCTGGTGGAATACCTAGCCCAGTATCGCCAATTTCCACAACCAGACAATTATTTTCTCTATAAGTACGAATCGTCAAATCACCTTTGCCATTCATTGCATCTATGCCATTGTCAATTAAATTTGTCCACACTTGATTAAGTTCACTGGCATAAGCACAAATTTTTGGCAAAGTGCGGTCATACTCTCGGTTAACGATGACTCCTTTTTTGAGACGATGATGAAGAATGAGCAAAGTATTTTCAATTCCCTCATGCACATCTATTTCTTGCAGAGGGGCTTGATCCATGTAGGAATAACCTTTAATTGCTTTTACCAACTCAGAAATACGGACGGTACTTTGCTCAATTTCGTGGATCAGCGCAAAGGATGAAAGTGTTGCGTCAAGCCATGTGAGGACATGACTTAGACAGTCAACGGGGATGTTGTCAGCAAGAGTATCAAGCTTTGAAGTGTCTAGTCCAGCGTTAACTAATGTGGGGGCAAGTTTCCAACTATTACTGATATCATGGTCTTCTAACCAGTCTGTCACTTCGTCTTCTTGATCGCTTTGGGTAATGGGGTCGAGTTTGGACAAGCGACAGGCGTGTAATGTTGCTTGATGTTGAATCTCTGTAATGAATTTTAGTTGCTCTTTGGATAGTAAATTGAGCGCTAAAGCTTGAGTTTGCAAGTTTTGAAAATTCTCGCGCAACTGCGAAGCCGCCCGTCGCGCCGCCGCCCCTGGATTATTCAGTTCGTGTGCCAAACCTGCTGACATTTTACCTAAGGCTGCCATCTTCTCTTGCTGCCGCAGTTGCACTTCCACATCTTTGGTGCGTCCTGCCATTGCGCTGAGAATCACCTCAGCAATAGGCGAACATTCAGTGAGGATATGTCTAAATGTTTCAACGTCGATTTGCAAAACGCGACTGGGTGCGATCGCACGCCCTGAGGCGATCGCACCCGTACCTGTCAGCATCGAAAGTTCGCCCATAAACTCACCACGACGATGAACAGCCAGCACTTTTGTTTCAACGCCAACTTGCTTAGTGACTTCAATTTCGCCTTCTAAGACAACAAAAAAGTGATATTTTGAGTCACCTTCACTAAACAACACATCACCTGCATTAAGTTCTATTTCAGTACCAAACTGCTTCATCTCCTCCAAAGCTTCGTCTGGCAATTTAGGAAACAGCATCGTTTGATTTGAGTCGTGCAGCATGGCAACTCCTTATATTAAATAAATAATTGTTACCTACCATAGCCCTTCGATAGGATAGGCATCAAAAGCTGAATCAACACTTAAAATAGGTATTTTTTCTACGATAGACTGTGCAATTAAAAGTCTGTCAAATGGGTCACGATGGTGAAAAGGTAGAGTAGCAACAACAGCAAGGTGGTCGAGGTTGATGTTTAGCAAAGAGAAGTTATTTTGGCTGAGTTGCTGCTCTATGAATATCCTAAATGGCAGATGAAAATTGAGCTTGCCTGTGCTTTGTTTAATTGCCATCTCCCACACACTAGCAGTACTAAGCAGAATTTTGTTATCTTCATCGTCAATTAATGCTCGTACTGTAGGACTAAGTTTCTGAATGTCCAGAATGTACCAAAGAAAGATATGAGTGTCTATCAACAGCCTCATTACATATAGTCCTTGAAATCTTCTAACGGTTCGTCGAAATCATCGGATATTGTAATCAAGCCTTTAGCACTCCCAGCACGGCGACGCTTCACTGGCGATATAGGAGTTAATTTGACAACAGGTTGATTGTCTTTTGTAATCACAATTTCTTCGCCACTGATGGCGGCTTCAATTAATTCAGGCAGATTTTTAGATGCTTCAGCGAGAGTTATTTCTTGCATGGCTGTCACCTTTGAGTTGTAAATCAATGTTGACATCAAATCCAAGAGATTCCCAGTATTAAGGTTTTCAGTTCATTGCAATACACGGCGGTTGTAGGGGCACAGCAGTGCTGTACCCCTACGATGTGGTAAATGCAACGCCAGAATTGCTGTATCTGGCAGACAACTTGTGAACTCATTTCAAGGATCACAACACGTTGCTAAGGTATCGATGAACGAACTGAACGCAAATTGAACCTTCACCAACGCCAGAAGCAACTCGCTTCACGGAACCATGACGCACATCACCCACAGCGAAAACGCCAGGGACGTTCGTTTCTAACAAATAGGGATCGCGTTCTAGCGTCCATCCCTTGATGCGTTGCCCATCTTTTTGCAAATCTGGACCTGTTATGATATAGCCGCGATCGTCTCGTGCAATGACACCATCTAACCATTCAGTGCGGGGAACGGCACCAATAAAAATGAATAGTGATGTTCCAGGAACGGTTTGCGTTTCACCTGTCAAAGAATTGTGAATAGTAAGTGCTTCTAAACTTGTTTCTCCTTTTGCCTCTATCACACTACTATGTGTCTTGACAATGATATTTGGTGTTTCTGCAATTTGCTCAATCAGATACTGAGACATACTCTTAGTTAGGGAGTCGCCACGCACTAACATCGTCACTGTGTGGGCGTATCTCGAAAAGTACATTGCAGCTTGTCCGGCTGAGTTTGCCCCACCAATGATATAAACTTCTTCTCCTTGGCAACTCATCGCTTCAGCCTGTGCGGCACCATAGTAGACTCCTGCACCAGTCAAACGGTCAAGTCCAGGCACATCTAACCGCCGCCACGACACACCCAGCGCTAAGATCATGGCGTGGCAACTGATTTCGCCACCGTCTCCCAGTTGCACAATTCGATACTGGTCTTCTAAGCGGATACCCGTAACTTCTTGTGGGGTGAGAATTTCAACGCCAAACCGTCTTGCTTGAGTCACAGCACGCCGTGCCAAATCGCCACCACTCAAGCCTGTGGGAAAACCAAGGTAATTTTCGATACGCGAGCTTGTCCCAGCTTGTCCGCCTGGGGCTTCACGTTCTATCATCACCGTGCGTAGCCCTTCTGATGCGCCATACACCGCAGCTGCTAAACCACCAGGACCGCCACCAACGATAATCAAATCATAAAACGGTTTTCCTGCTTGAGTTTGCAGCCCAATTTTCTCAGCAATTTGCAAGTTGGTTGGCTGTATAAGATGAGAACCATCAGCAAAGAGGACGACTGGCAGGTTTACTTTATCACCGCTAGCATATTCCGTGAGTTTTTGTCCTTCTTCTGATAATTCAATATCCATCCACTGGTAAGGCACTTGATTTCGCGCTAGGAAATCTTTAACTTGGTGTGAGTGCGGTGACCAGCGGTTACCGATGACGCGAATCCCTTCAAACGGTGGGTGGAAGTTTGCTTGCCAGTCTTCGAGTAAATCGTCCAGTATAGGATACAAGCGTTCTTCTGGCGGGTCCCACGGCTTCATCAAATAGTAATCAATTTTTGTATTGTTGATGGCGCGGATGGCGGCATCGGTATCTGCATAAGCGGTGAGTAAAGCACGTTTTGCCTCTGGGAACATAGACATGGCTTGTTCCAAAAACTCCACGCCGGACATTTGTGGCATCCGTTGATCGACAAGGAACAGCGACACTGGCTGATTGCGGAGTTTGAGTTGTTCCAACGCTTCCAAGGCACTCGCACCAGATTCGGCGCGGATAATTCGGAAGCGATCGCCATATTCTTGCCGTAGATCCCGCGCCACAGCTTGCAAAACTTCTGGGTCATCGTCAACCGTAATGATTACAGGTTTAGCCATAGCGCTTCGGTGACCTCCTTCATTTTTCTGATCTAAACTTGCGCAAACTTGTAGTCATAGCCATCTTTACGATGTACTGCTTTGATGTCGTTTCGAGAAACACTAATTACCAATTCTTTGCGGTAGCGAATATCAAAGTTTCCTTTAAAACGTACGGTTTTTAGTTGAGCAACTTTAATTAGGTTTTAGCCGTGTCCCTTGTTTAATTGCTGGTTTTTTTTATATCACACAAGAAACTCGTATAAACCAATTAGAGTTCCGTCTGGATCTCGAAGATAAGCTGTTTTGATTCCAAAGTAGGGATTATTCATAGGTGCTGCAGTAAATTGCACCCCTTTATGTCTTAATCGCTGATATTCCTCCTCTAAATCATGCACAGTAAAAATCAACGCCACAGTATCTTGACATTCAGCATGAGCAGGCTTTTCTGAGTTGTGAATCAATTGTGCCATTTCTTGCCGCCGGAATAGACTTAGTCTCATATCTCCGGCTTGAAACTCAGCATATCCGTCTTCTTCATTTTCTACAGTAACGTCAAATTCGATGACATCTTTGTAAAACAAGAAACAAGCCTTCCAGTCCTTGACAAGTAATCTTGTATATGATTTTCCAACTTTCATTAACTTTTTCCCTTTTTTCTTCGCGTCCTTCTCTTGAAGACGGCTTGCGCCGAATGCCTGTTTACGGTTTGCTATCAATTAAACACAACTAAACACAACAGATGCTCGAATTTCTCCTTAGGACAAGCGTCTTAGATATAAGTGGGATGACTGTAACCAACAATATCAAGAGACAGGCACATTTTTGCACCTTTAATCGCTGATTTCATAATTCTTTGCCATGTTCTGTGCATCGCTGAATCATTTCTGCGACGAGACCCGTCCAACCAGTTTGATGACTAGCACCTAAACCCGCGCCGTTGTCTCCATGAAAGTATTCGTGGAAAAGAATTAAGTCACGCCAATGCGGATTAGTTTGAAATACCTCGGTACCACCATAAACAGGTCTGTGTCCAGAGGAATTTCTCACAAAAATCTGACCTAGCCTGTTAGACAATTCAATTGCCACTTCGTTTAAGGTCATCTGATTACCAGAACCTGTTGGACATTCCACCTTGAATGAGTCGCCCATGTAGTGATGGAACCTTTGGAGTGATTCAATAATCAAATAATTCATCGGAAACCAAATCGGACCACGCCAGTTAGAGTTACCACCAAACAAATCAGTGCAGGATTCGGCTGGTTCGTAATCCACTCGGTACTCATGACCATTTACCGTTAGGATATAAGGATGCTCCTGGTGATATTTGGAAACAGAGCGGATGCCATAAGGACTCAAAAATTCTGCTTCATCTAACATTTTTTCCAGAATGCGGTGCAACTTATCTGTATTGGTGATTGCCAGCAATTTGCGGTGACCTGCCCCTAAGCTTTGCATACAGGCGATACCTGAAGTCAAGTCAGGTCGGTTTTTGATAAACCATTCTGTTCTTCGTTTGAAGGAAGGCAGTTTTTCTAAAATTTCTGGTTCTAGCGTTCCTACGGCAAACAAGGGAACCAACCCCACGACTGATCGCACTTTCATCGGGCAATGATGACCATCAGGAAAATGCAGCGCATCGTAGTAAAAGCCATCGGCTTCATCCCACAGTGCTATATCATTGTTGCCAATGCCATCCATCGCACTCGCAATGCGGAGAAAATGCTCAAAAAATTTGCTGGCAATGTCTTCATAAACTGGCTCATCTTTTGCCAGTTCTAAGGCGATTGTCAGCATATCCACGGAGAACATACCCATCCAACTGGTACCATCAGCTTGTTCTAAGTAGCCACCTGTGGGAAGTTCAGAACTGCGATCAAACACGCCGATGTTATCTAACCCCAAAAAACCGCCCTGAAAGATATTCTTGCCCTCGATATCTTTGCGATTTACCCACCAAGTAAAGTTGACGAGTAACTTTTGAAACACGCGCTCTAAAAATTGCTTATCAGCACGTCCGTACATCTTTTGCTCCATTTCGTAGATGCGCCAAGCTGCCCAAGCCTGAACTGGAGGGTTGACATCACTCAACGCCCATTCATAAGCGGGAAGTTGACCGTTGGGGTGCATATACCATTCTCGCGTCAGGCGGCTAAGTTGCCGCTTGGCAAAGTCTGGGTCAATCATGGCTAAGGGTATCAAATGAAACGCCAAATCCCAAGCAGCAAACCAAGGGTACTCCCATTTATCGGGCATTGAGATCACATCATCATTAAAAACGTGTAGCCATTCGGAGTTTCTGCCCTTTTGACGCGACTCTGGCGGCGGTGGACCTGAGGGATCGCCTTTTAACCAATCTTCTACCACGTAGTAGTAAAATTGTTTACTCCACAATAGCCCTGCAAATGCTTGTCGCTGCACATTGCGTTCGTCCTCGGTTGCAGGAAACGGAGAAATGCGCTCATAAAATTCATCGGCTTCTCGAAGGCGATCGCCCAAAATCGTATCAAAATTAGCCCCAAATGGTTCTGCCAGTTCTGGATCATTAGAAAGTCGCAACCGCACAGTTTTGGTTTCCCCTGGTGCGATCGTCAAGATATAATGTGCTGACATCTTCGTACCAATTTGATTAGGATTAACTGCATCTTTACGACCCTGAATCAGATAATCGTTAATCCCGTCTTTGGCGTAGGCACAAGCATTATTAACACCAAATAATCTTTCACAATTTGTCTCGTTTTCTGTAAACAGCAATTGTGTCGCTTCGTTACAGTACAGCCATCTGTTTCCTAAAGTTGATTCAAAAGCTTCTATCACACTGAGGTGAGCATCAGATTTTAACACTTTGACAAAAGGCTTTTCTTGATTGGGATACCAAGACCAAGTATTGCGAAACCATAGCGTTGGTAACAGATATAGTGTTTTTTCCTCTGGTCCTCGGTTGACTACACTAATTTGAATGAGAATATCTTCCGGTGTATTTTTGGCGTATTCAACGAATACATCAAAGTAGCGGTCTTCAGCAAAAACACCTGTATCGAGCAATTCAAACTCGAATTCTTTACGACCTCTGGAGCGGTTTTCTTGTACAAGTTGAGTATATGGGAAAGCAGCTTGTGGGTATTTATAAAGACATTTCATGTAAGAGTGGGTCGGGGTGTTGTCGAGATAGAAATAGTATTCTTTGACATCTTCCCCGTGATTGCCTTCATTTCCTGTTAAGCCAAAAATTCGTTCTTTGAGAATTGGGTCTTGACCATTCCACAAAGCGATCGCAAAACATAATCTTTGATGGTTATCAGAAATACCAGCGATTCCATCTTCACCCCAACGATAAGCGCGGGAACGGGCGTGGTCGTGCGGGAAGTAGTCCCAAGCACTACCGTCAGGGCTGTAATCTTCGCGGACTGTTCCCCATTGCCGTTCGCTGAGGTACGAACCCCAGCGTTTCCAGTAGGCAATGCGATCGCGATCTTGTTGTAATCTTGCTTCTTCAGCAGTCATGGTTTCACTCCAGGTCATAGTTTTACTTCAGGGTAACGTAGAGGCAGCGCACACCTTACCTAATACCACTTGCTGTTGCTGGCAAAATACATCAGTTTTTCTCCTAAGTTTTAAGTCTCATGCGACTTTCGCACAACTAGTAGGGTGGGCAGTAAGCGCCCACCTCACACATTTGAGATTTAAAAAGAATTACCGATACCCTGCGTTTCGACCACCAAGACGCTGTTTTTTAGCTTCTAAAACCTTATTGACAGAAATAGTCGTATATGAGCCAAGTTTCATTCCACCAATCATAAAACGGATAAAGTCCCCTAAACCTTCAACCATGCGAGCGCTACGTAACGATCCGCAGTCAATAGGAGAAAAACCTATTTCTTCAGCAAGCGTCATGACTGTTTTCTTAGCCTGCTCGTTATCAGCACAAATGAAACACGAAACGTTATATTCCTTGAGTGGTTCGGGGCTTAATTCAAAAACTTCTTGCGCCATTGTGTTAAATGCTTTAACCACATGAGCATTCGGCACATTTGCTGCCAGTTTTTCGGCGAGTGATTCATCGAAAATAGGTTCAAAAGCAAAACCTTCAGGAATCTCCCGGTTATTACAGTCAATCAAAACCTTGCCTGATAGAACCTCGGTTGAGGACAGCACGCTAGAAGGCATTTCACGGACTGAATAGAAGATGACATCGGCAAATGCAACTGCTTCATCATTGGTTCCGCCTTTGGCTCGGTGTCCCGCAAATTCGGCTACAGATTTACCCTTATAGGAGTCGCGGGAACCGAAAAAAACTTCGTGACCCTGTTCTGCCCACAAGATCCCCAAAGACCTTGCCATATTTCCTGTACCAATCGTGCCAATTTTCATGTCTTAGAGTCTCCTAATGGAAATTGGACAAAAAGCTACAATTCTTGCTCAGTTGGACGGATTAAAATTTCATTGACATTAACACGAGGCGGCTGAGTTACGGCATAGGCAATCGCAGCAGCAATATCCTCACTTTCGAGTACCGTTAATGACTCATAAAACTGGTCTGTCAGCTGCTTAAACTCTGGGTTGGTAATTTGGTCAGCTAATTCTGTTGCCACCCCACCTGGCTCAATCACAGTGACACGGATTTTGTCTTTATAAACCTCCTTCCGTAAAGCTTCACTGAAAGCACAAACTCCAAATTTAGTGGCATTATATACTGCATAATTAGGTACAGCAACGCGACCAGCTACAGAGGAAATATTCACAATATGTCCTCCGCCTTGAGCTTTCATTAAAGGTAGGGCAGCATGGGTAGCATACATCAAACCCAGTAAGTTGATATTAATCATACGTCGCCAATCTGAAGTATCTGCACCTTCAACTGGACCAACAAGCATCACACCAGCGTTATTGACCAAGATATCCACACTGCCGAAATTGCTGTTAGTCTTGTGAACCATTTCAGCCACTTGGGCTTCATCGGCAATATCTGTAACGAGGGAAAGCGCCTTTCCACCACCATCTGTAATCTGTTTTTCCAACTTCTGCAGTCGATCAGCGCGTCTTGCTGCCAATGCCACCTTTGCTCCCTCCGCTGCTAGGGCTAGGGCGGTTGCCTGACCAATGCCCGATGAAGCGCCAGTAATTAGCGCAACTTTTCCATCTAATTTATGTGCCATTTTTGACTCCTATGTAGAAATGAAATTCAAATTAATGCTTTAGTAAGAAATTTCTCGGCGATCGCGGAACAACTTCCCACTTAAGTTTGGTGAAGCTTCGGTTGCAAGCCAGATCACAGTGTCAGCGCCCTGTTGCGGGGAACGGGGTGCGGAAGTACCGCCCATATCTGTTTTGACCCAGCCTGGATCTATAGCGTTGACTGCAATGCCTTTTGCTTGTAAAGCTTGCGCTAGCATAATGGTTGCCCCGTTGAGGCTAAGTTTAGACAAGCAATAACTGGGAACATCAAAAGAAAGCCCATCCAACTGTCCGTAACCACTAGAAACATTAATGATACGGGCTTGGGGTGCTTTTTCCAGTAGGGGTAGGAATGCTTGGCTTGTACGAATCGGTCCAAATGTGTTGGTGTTCATTGTCCGATTCAGCAATTCGCGCGAAATAGTCAGAATGTTCACGCCTTCATCAGGATAAATGCCTGCGTTATTTACCAGGACATCCAGTTGAGGAATTTCCTGACTTAAATGCTTTACAGCTTGGTCGATGCTTTGGTCATCTGCGACATCAAGTTCGACGACATGCACTTTTGAGTTGGTATGCAATTTTTCTGCTGCTGCTTTGGCTTTATCAAGCGATCGCGCTGCAAGAATCACATCAAACCCAGCTGCTAGCAGCCCTTGACAAATGGCAAAACCAATGCCTTTATTCCCGCCAGTGACAAGGGCGTATTTTCCGCTAAATGGCGTCATACATATCCTCCTCCTGCTTGGAAGGTATGCCCCGTAATCCATCGGCATTGGTCGCTAACAACAAAGGCGATGACATCTGCAATATCCTCTGGTTTCCCAAGACGGTTAAAGGGCGACTGTGCAGCTGCGGCTGTTGGATCGTCACCAGAGTGGGCAAACATCTCTGTTTCTGTTGGTCCTGGCGAAACTGTGTTGACTGTGATGCCGCGCTCTCCAAGTTCCATCGCCAGAACTTTGCCCATCAACTCCACAGCCGCCTTGCTACCAACATAGAGGCTGAAGCCTGCCTTTGGGCGTACAACTAAGCCACTAGATATATTGACAATGCGCCCGTTTTTATTAAGACGACGGGCGGCTTCCCTCATGGAGAAAAAAGTTCCTTTCCTGTTCAACCCAAAGACCTTATCAAAGGCGTCTTCTTCCGTCTCAGCAATTGGTCCACCAACACCTGTTCCAGCATTGTTGACAACTATGTCAGGCGTTCCGAAATGTTGCTGCGTCTGGTCAAACAGGCTGACAACGTCTTCGACTTTGCTAAGGTTTGCTTGGATAGGAACGGCTTCGCCGCCCTTATCTTTAATTGTGGTAACGACATGGTCAGCCGCATCCTGATGACCGCCGTAGTGGACAACCACCTTAGCGCCATCTTGAGCAAGTCGTTCACAAATGGTTGAACCAATGCCACCAGAACCACCAGTGATGATCGCAATTTTTCCTTCTAGTGATTTCATGGTTTTTCTTTATAGCTGTTTGCAATTGGGTAAGATACATCAAAGAAATAATGAACCACAGATGGACACAGATGGACACAGATAAATTTGTACTTTATCTAGTCGCGCCCAGAATACCTGTACTATACATACTCGGTTGGTGGGGGACGGGCAGTTGCTTTATGCCGGGGAACCCTTTCGCCAGTCGCCTGCTGTCGGGAAAGCCGTCATTCGCGTTGGCTCACCACCGCACTGCCCTCATGAATGGCTACGACGGTATTGGGTACTGGGAATCAAAATTTCGTGGTGGGTTGAAACCCGCACCATAATTAATCAGAGTGAGAACCCAATCCCCAATCCCCAATCCCCAATCCCCTTCATGTAAATGAGAAGGACTATATTTGTGCAGACGTTTAACGTTTGATTTACTGCTCTTGATAATTCCACAGCAATCCGCCATCGACAAAAAAGGTTGAGCCTGTGATGTAATCAGCATCAGATGAAGCTAAAAAGGCGACTAAGGAAGCAACATCCTTTGGTTGACCCAGGCGTCCGAGGGGTATATTCTGTAGCACAGCATTCAGCTTTTCTTTGTTTTCCAACAAACTCTTATTAATCGGTGTTTCAATTGCTCCCGGTGCAACGTTATTGATCGTGATCCCCAAGGGTCCGAGTTCCACCGCCAAGTTTCGCATCAACATCTTTACACCACCCTTGCTGGCACAGTAAGAGGTAAAGTGCGGGAACGGCAATTCTTCATGCACTGAACTAATGTTGATAATTTTTCCAGGGCGCTGAGTTTCCCGGAAGTGCTGGACAACAGCCTGAGTTGCAAAAAATACACCTTTGAGGTTAACGTTAAGTACATTGTCGTAGTCCTCTTCTGTCACATCCCAGAACGAGGCATTCTTTTCCAACCCAGCGTTATTTACCAAGATATCTATTTTGCCGAAATGTTGGATACCTCCGTCAACCATCTGACGAATATCGCTGACGACACCTAAATCTGCTTTGATAACTAAGCCTTTGCGTCCGCTGGCTTCGACTTTCGCTTTGGTTTCTTCAGCACCTTCAGGGTGAGAGCGATAGTCAATGACGATATTCGCACCTTCTTCGGCAAGACGAATGGCGATCGCCTGTCCGATTCCCTGACTACTACCTGTCACCAACGCAACTTTGCCTTCAAGTTTCATGTCTCATTCTCCTTGTTGTCAAATTGTTGTCAAAAGGTTAAATTGTTGCTCCGCCATTTGCCAAAATGTGCTGTCCGGTGATCCAGCGTGCTTGCTCGCTCACTAGGAAAGCAACGACATCAGCAATATCCTCAGCTCGTCCCAAACGACCAAACGGAGAACTCATTGCCGCCGCTTGCTTATTTTCTGCCGATACTGAGTCAAACATTCCCGGACTCGTTGGTCCTGGAAGAACGCTGTTAACTGTAATCCCACGTCCTCCCAATTCTTTCGCTAGGACTTCTGTAAATAACTTCTCTGCGGCTTTACTAGCAGCGTACACAGCAAGACCTGGACTGGGGAACACGCTTGTTGAGGAAGAGACATTGACTATGCGTCCGTTATCCAACATTTGCCGAGCAGCTTCTTGGAGACAGAAGAGGACACCCCGGACATTGATGCCAAAAACTGCCTCATAATCTTCTTCTGTCACTTCTGCTACTAATCCTCTCCGTGCAATTCCGGCATTGTTGACCAAAATATCCAACTGCCCGGATTGGTCTATAACTGTTTGAAACAAGCGACGAATATCTGAAACTTGGCTGACATCTGCTTGAATAGCGATCGCTTGTCCACCTTGAGATTTGATACTTTCAATCACCTCTTTAGCTTCATCAGCGCCACTTCTGTAGTTGATAGCAACTGTTGCGCCATCTTGAGCTAATCGTTCGGCTATCGCCCGTCCAATGCTCCGGGATGCTCCAGTCACAATGGCAACTTTATTTGTCAGTGGTTTCATTTTCGACTTGTGTTTTGATTTTCAATGCTTAAAATGAAGCGCTCAACTGCTTGAGCAAAGCCCTCGTCTTCGTTAGAAGTTGTGACGTAGTTGGCGGAGTGCTGCACATCAGCGCTGGCGTTACCCATCGCAATACTCAAGCCGCTGCGCTGAAACATCGGCACATCGTTGGGCATATCGCCAATTGTGGCAATCTCCGAACTCTTAATCCCAAGTAGTTCTGAAAGCCGGTCAACCACTGTCCCTTTATTGGCGCGGGGATGGGTGACATCCAAGTAGTAGGGTTGGCTACGAGCTGCGGAGACGTACTCAGCACCAGAGGAACTGGCACCAGCTTTGCACAAAACTTGTTCACTAAACTGTTGTTGCACGTCTTTTTCGCACTTGGCGACAGCTTCTAAGTCATCGCTGACTCCGACGATTTTTGCGACGTTGTCTAGGAGGTCATCAAAGCTGGGAACGACAGTCGGCGGAAACTTGACTGTCTTCTCTTCGCGATCAACGTGGGAACCATGCCGTTCATGCACAAACCAGTCATTGCCGCGATAAATCCAGACATCGAGTTTATGTGCGGTGATGATTTCAATGACTTGCTTGGCGATCGCCCCGCTCAGGACATTCTGGTCGATGATGGAAAAGTCCGGATTGAGGAAGACTCCACCATTAAAGGCAGCAATTGGTGTGGTTAGGTGGAGGGCTTCGACGACCATCTTCATCCCTAAAGGTGGGCGACCGCTGGTGATGGCAAAGCCAATGCCTGCTTCGTTAAGCTTGCGAACAGCATCACGGGCGCGATCTGTCAACACTTTCTCGCGGGTGACTAGAGTGCCATCCACATCAGCAAGTAGCAAGGAGACTTTTGGTTGTTGAGATTGTATAGTCATATTTATTCTTAGTACAGCATTTGATTAATTCGTAACGTTTTTAAACGCAGAGGGGCGCGCTCGGTAAACGCAAAGGTACACAGAGTACAGAGTCTTCGTTCAAGTTTTCGCGCGTGAACTTATGGAATCATGTACTTAGCCTTGACGAGTCTACTGTTCAATCAATTTTTTCAAATACAGGTATGCTTCTTCTGGTGTCAGAGGTTCAGACTGCTTGTCGTTAGGAATGTAGAATATCCAGTTATCAGGGAAATAATGGACAACAAAACTAGGTATCAAACCCAGTGCCATTGCCTGTTTCCCTAGTTGTTCGGCTTTTGCTTCCAAGCTGAGTTGGTCGTGGAACTCATAATTGCTCATAATTGCTGATCTCCTTAGTACGGCATTTCATTAATTCGTAATGTTTTTAAACGCAGAGGACCGCTAAGTAAGCGCAAAGGGACGCAGAGTTTTCGTTTAAGTTCTCGCTATGAAAGAGATGCAATCATGCAGTTAGCTTGCGGTTCGATGGGGAACTTTGACGTTTTTAAATATACAACGGTAGTGGGACACGTGAAAAAGTTTTGCGGTCAAAATTTCGCTATCCCCGAAACTCACCAAGCGAAAAACTCCCACCGCCAGGATTGCACCAAACGGTGGTGCAATGCAGTAGAGCCATTGGTGTTGCCAGAACCACGAAACTAAAGCAGGACCAATGCTACGTGCTGGATTTAAACTCGTGCCAGAAATCGGCGATTCCAGCCAAACCATTGTTGCTACCAACAGCCACGTCATCAGTGGTGTCCAACGCATCAAGCGACGACTGCTGACAAAAATAAAAATAGCCAGCACAAGTATTGCCGTCATGGTCACTTCCGCCAAAAATACATACCACAATGGATAACCTGTCCCAGGTAAAGCCATCCCATTATTCACATTGGCAGCATATTTTCCCCAAACAAATACTAACAACACTGCACCACTCATTGCGCCGAGAAATTGGGCAATAATGTAGCCGCATATATCATGATGGTGCATTTTGCCTTGTAGCCAAAACCCCAAAGAAACAGCAGGATTAACGTGAGCGCCACTCAGTTTTCCCAGCGGCGAAATTGCAACGAGCGAACCAGTTCCAGAAAACATCAATCCCGTAAGCAGCAAGCGTATGCTCTTATCAGGTATGAGTTGTTGCATGGGCAAGCCTTGAGCAAAATTGAATACAACAGCGCTCAGCCCCACAAAAACAAGAATTGCGGTTCCGAGCAGTTCTGCTCCGTATTCAGGCCAGTGCAGTTGTTTCCACCATTTGAGGTTAGCCATGATTTTATATAGAAGCACAAACGAGCTTTTTCTAATGACTCAGGCTTTTGCTGACGATATTGACTTGCTCTAGAGCTTGATTTCTCAGTCAGCCACTTGCAAGACGACGAGCTTTGCTCATGCTTACATCATTTTTTTCATCTGCGTCCATCTCCGTTCATCTGCGGTTCATTATTGATCATCTCTGTAACTAGAGAATTGTCTAAAAGATTGGCAAATATCCTGAGGTATTGTGTTTTACCCCACATTCCGCACTTCAAAATGCAATACATTGATGTTTCAATTAAGATTACCAATGCTAACCAATATAATAATACCTTTGCCAAAACAAGACGTAGTATAATTTTTGCCGAAACAGCTCAAGACAAGCTTGTGCTTAATTATTAGGCAAAACCTAGAATCCTGAAGCAGACGTACAGGACAGTCAAAATTACTTCCACAAAAACTATACAGGATTTTATTGACTCAGTTTTTTGCCATCAGGTAAAAAGAAGCCTGTAAAATCTTAGGTTTTTTCTATATCAAGCCTCGTAAATTGGCGAAGGTATTGATATAGCAAGCTTTTCTAAACTCTATTTCCATTTGAGCGTGGAGCTCGGCTCAATGCAAATTAGTTATGCTTATTTAGAGGATTTTTGCCACCAAGTTTGCAGAGGATCATTTTTTGGTGGTACATAACGTCCTTTAATCCTAATTGCATTGAGGACGTTACTTAATACTAAAGAATCAATGCTTTGTTTTTCTGACCAGTGTTTAATTATTTCTGGAGTTGATAAAATCTGAAGATGGGGAAATTTCTTTTGAAGAAACTTGATCGCCTTGTCGTCATCAGTAGCGATCGCCCATTTTCGGTGAACAGCGATCGCACAAGTTGCAGATTCGCCATCATCAAGATCAACAGCGTAATTTACAAAAGATTCCTCCTCCTCTTCTGACTCAAAATCCACAACTTTTAGTAAACCTTGTTTAATAGCTTCTTCAAACTCTAACACAGCATGATTTTCTTCTTCCTGAAGTCGTTGGAGTGTTTCTAATTCGCGTTCTTGTACAACTGTAGTAACGACAATTTCAGCAGGAAGAGATTTCAAAATTGCCAGAAATTGACCCGACGCACAAAAGTTGATAACACAACAAGCATCAAGAAGAATATGAGAGTGAGTAATTTGCATGAATTGACCTCACTTCCCAGCAGTTTGAATTTGACGCAAATCAAAATCCGTATCTTCCTCCGTCATTCCGCTTGAATACTCTCTTAATGCCTCAGCAATGCGACGGGCTTCTAAGCGATCAACATGGAGAAATTCAGCAAAACGCCCTTCAGTAATCAAACCTTGATCTAATGCCTCAATTGCGAGATGCTGATAATGAAGTGGCATTAGATCAATCCTTTGGGGGATTTGTTCTAAGCCAAGTTCCTCCTGTACCTTTCTGACTTTTAAACCTCGATCTCGCAATTTATCCCAAGTTCCTGAAGGTAAAAGTCCCATTTCCTCTAACCGATAAACTAGTGCTTCTACGGACACTCCATAGTAATGGGCTAGTGTAAATAAATTAGTCGGGGTGAATTTGCCGTGTGTACGGTACATATCATTAAACCGCTTTAGCAATCCACTGGTAGGCATGAGGAAATATTTGGGGAAAGTTTCCGCTAATTGCTCACTTTCAGGAAATCGCTGATATTGACCATCAAAGTGGAACTCAGGTTTTTGCCGATGTGCCAAAAAATGAAGGTATCCATGCGCCATTGACCAGCGTCTTCGCTCCTCTGGATGATTAGCATTGATGGCCATACAACCACCGACTTGCTCGTTATAGCTATACACTTCTGAGTATTTTTGTGGCATGTGCAAATAGAAGATACGTAACCCCACATCTTGTTCTAAGATGTCCCGCAGCTGAGGAATAGGAGCATCACCTAAACCCAGCCGTTGACGCTCTGCAACTGCTATACTCTCCGCAGCCGATTTGATCGGCATATCGGTTACTTGATACTCAAAAGGATAGTTTTGCGGTAGTGGTGCGTCCATAATCTTCTCAAGTTCTAGGTAATTCTGACATAATTCCTCCAAATGAAGAATGAATGGTTCAATTTCTGCCTGTTGTTCCTGACTGCGTTGATAAACTGCTCGGAACTGCACTTCAAAAGGTTGCACAGCTGGGCGCGAACGCACAAATTCACTCACAGAGCGCCCATAAGCACGAGCAAGTTTAATCAGTTCATTGGCTTTGAGACGGCGTTCTCCTTTTTCTATAGCAATCATAGTAGTACGTGCAGCATCAATAACCTTGGCTGCATCAGCTTGAGTCATACCGCATTTTTTACGGGCTTGTTGTAGGAGTTCACCTAATGTCCGCAGGTCGATGTTATCCAGGATGTTGGTAGCCATGATGTTTTGCCTCAACCTTGTTGAGATGAGACTACGTATTTACTAAATGCTTTCTGATAGCTGCCTTTATTTAATAATCCGTTTACAATCTGTGATTCCACCGCATTCCATTCAGAAACATAATTTTGATAAAGTTGAATTAAACGACTTCGCATATCAGCAGGTAATAAATTTTCTGCCGTAGCCGTTCGATCAACTACGTCATCAAGTATTGGAAACTTTTTAGTCAGAGTTTTCCAGGGTTCATCTGAGACAGCAAACAAAGAGTCGAGGGTGCGAACCTGTGCCTGCATATTCAGGAAGCATAAACTCGGATCTTTAACTGGAGGCTTTCCATGCAACACTACATAGCGAGTTCTATCTTTTATGTTAGTAGCTGCAAGTGATTGTCGCCTTAAAAGACAAGAAGAGCAGTAACCACATTGAACTGGCTTTTGGCGATGTGGACTGTCACAAGACATAGTTAACGGTGGCAAGTCCTCTCTTCCAGTTTTAGCCAATGCTTTGCACATTTCGGCTTTAGTCCAAAACAGAAAGGGGTTTTTTACCTGGAACTCCTTTCCTAAAAGCTCAGAAACAACATCACTTACCATCAGCAAAGTCAGAGGATGAACAGAACGAGAGTGATCCAACCCCACAGCCGATTCACGATATGGAAGGTTGATTGCACCCATTCCATTTTCATACAGATAAAGAATCTGTTGCCCCATAAGGTACGCACAAGCAGAACCTAGAAGAGTGAAGACAACACCCCGCACACGAGAAAGCTTGTTTTTTTGCTGCTCACTACTATCATCAAATCGGATTGGGACGCGGAAAAGATTGCAACGACCAGGGAAGATAGATTCAATTTCTTTATATACTTTTTTCTGGCGTGCATATACACTATTGTTACTGCCAGATCCAAACAAGATGAACTGTTTTTCTGGATACATCATAAGGCGAGTGTACAAACCTGCAAGCGCATCCAGTCCACCACTCCACAACGTCACTTCACATCCTTGGGGTAATATCTGAAGAGATTGGTGTTGTTCAACAAGGCGTTGCGGTGCAATCCGTTTTTGGAAGTCGAAAACCCATTCGCTATCAGTTGTCCATTTAAGTAGGTCATCTAGTTTTGTGAGAAATGGTTCGGCACTTAGTAATTCTGGATGACGTACTGGGAGTCTCACATGAAAGCGGCGCTGCTTCTCTGTAAGACTTTGAGGCGCAAGACGGTCTGAAGTATAGATGGCAACAGCAAGATCAATGAGATCGGCAACAATAGCCGGAAACTCTGCCTGAACACGATATTTGAATTCTGTATCGTCTACATTAATACCAATAGTTAGCTTTTTATCTTGAGAGTGATCAATAAACAATACAGATCCATTGCTATTCAACACAGGTTGAAAGTGCAAAGTATAATCGCTGTAATCACTTTCGTTAAGTTTTTGCTGAAGCGAAGGTCTGTAGTTCATATTACCAAATCCTCCTCAAGGTCAATCTCTTTGACTTGCGATCGCCGATTTCGTCTCAGGTTGCCTACACCCTCATCTACATTGGCCTTTTTTGCCCATTTGTTAATCTGGTCAAAGATATCTTTCCTTAGTGCCTCCCTACGCTCTGTAAAAGTTAAATTGTCAACTTGGGCGTGGTCATTAGAAATGGGTGGAATTCGTGCCTCAAATTCTGATACATACACTTTCTGCATATATCCTTCTATCACTACTTCTGGAATAGTGCTGGTGTCAAATTGCTCACCATTACGCAAACGATTGAGAATAATCTTTCCAGCCTCAAGGGCAAGTGACTTAGTTCGATTTGGTATGTTGGCTTGTTGTGCTAATCTATCAAGTTTTTTACTTAAATCAGCCCAATCTATAGATTGATTCTTGTCAGAATCTTTAATTCCTCGGGCTAGAAGTTCCCCCATAGCCTTGGCTATCAGAATAGCAGCATCACCTTTTTTCTTGAGATCCTTCAGAAAGGGTTGCATCGTCATCCAGGCACATTCGTTGCGCTCAAGCTTTCCTTCGCACAGTATTCGGTATGGCTTCTGATAAAGTCCTGAAAGCCCGTGAAATATATCCCCATCAGGCATGGTTCGACCTCCAATGCTGGAACCCTTTATATGATGAACTTAGCTTATATATCTAACAATGTCAATTTTTAAGAATATAATTTTGACTAAAATGTCAGTTTTTCTCAGTCAGTATCAAGTAAAGGCAGAAGGGGGACTTGAAGTGCGGAATGTAGGTTTTACATTCTTGCGGAAAATGTTCTCATCTTGCGAAAACGTCAATCAAGTCCCATTCGTCCATACAGTTGCATCCTCAATCACAAGCAAGTACAGTATCTAAACACCACAAGCGTCAGAATTGCAAACACCACACCTGCATAAAACACGCCATTGATTCCTGCAAAACCAAAGACTATACCCATAAATAGCGGACCAATCGTTTGCCCTAAACCGTAAAATGTTCCGTTGACAGATAGAATCGTAGCGAGATATTGCTTGGGTGATATCTCTGTTAAAAGAGTTTGGATACTAGGAAAACCAATTCCTAGACCAAAACCAAAAATTGTAGTTGGAATTAATAGTAACCAAATATTTTGTATTAAGGGAACAGTGAACAGAGCTAAAGCATACAAAATAAAAGATGCTCTAATTAAAGTTGTAGTCTGAAATTTTCTAGATAGTCTTCCCAACTGAGATGCTGATAGCATAATTGCTATAGACACGCTAGAAAGTAACAGCCCTATTGTGTATGGTGGTGCTTTGAATGTATCTTTAATTAAGTGTGGTAAATAAGTGACATGAGCTCCGTAAAGGAGAAAGAAGTTAGCAGCACTCGCAATATAAAGTCCCAAAAGCTGACGATTTTTCAGAACTTGTCTAGCATTGAGCAAATACTCTTTGAGATTACGTTCGCCTTGAGGCTCAGGATTTTTTAATCCAAATAATACCAGCAAGCCGATAGGAATTGCGATGATAGGTAACATAAAAGGGTAATACCAGCCGAGCGTTGCCAGTGCGCCGCCAATTAGAGGATAACTTGCTGTGCCAATACTGGTGATACTGGCATTGTAACCCATTGCGGTAGTACGTTTATCTCCCGTGTACAAATCGCCGATTAAAGTGATACTAAGAGACAGCAAAGAAGCAGCACCAATTCCTTGCAGAAAACGCAACAACAGCAAAAAATTAAAGTCACGGGCAAAGGCGCAAGCAGTGCCAGCAATCCCAAATAAAAACAGTGAAGGAATGATAATTTTCTTTCTGCCCAATCTATCAGCTAGAACACCAATAACAGGACCTAAAACCAGAGACGGAAACGTAAAAAATGTGATCAATAAACCAATATTTTTCGGGTTAACGCCTAATTCATGAGCTAGCCTGGGAAAAGTTGGAGACACGCTAGCTACTCCCAAAACTGCCATTAAAGAAACTGCACAAATAATTTGAAAATTTGTGTCTAAATATAGTTTTTTTGGAGGTTTTTGCTGGTTATCGATGCTTGCTGGTTGCATGAAATTTATTTTTTTATTTAATGACTTATGGATTGAATTGTAGGCATGAGTCGGCAAACAACCATGCCTAACTGAACGTTATGATTAAGCAGCAGAACGAAGGCGGCGTTGACGCAGTAGGAAACCAGCAGCTGTTACTTCTAGGCCAATGAGCACCAAGTTCATTTTCGGTTCTGGAACTTTTTGAGGAGTTTGGAACGAACCAGTTAAGAAAGCTTTACCTCTTAGGGGAGCAGTTGGATCTTGATCAAGTGGTTCAGTCTCAGAAAAATTCAGTATGCCAGTAGCACCAACGAATCTACCCGAGCCACCAGTGATAGTTATAGTGCCAGTACCATCTAATGTACCGGTTGCGTTGTTAATGACAGCTGTGGCGTTACTGCTGCCAAACAGCTGATCATCGCCGCTGCCAAAAAATCTATCAACGCCTACTGGTAAGCCTTGTAAACCAAACTGTGCTGCGTTAGGAACAAATGTGAACACACCAGTAGCTGGGTTAAACTGACTGTAGTTATTAATGCTTGTAAAGTTAGTCAGACCGTATGGCGCATCAGCATTAAATCCTGAAACAGATGCCTCTGACACCTCTGGCGTGATGGGTGTCAAAAGAACATTTGTATCATAAAATACGTCAAATGGATATGTGGTTTGGGCAGTTGCTTTCGCGGCACTTACCGCAACACCAAGTAAAGTGACAGCTACTGAAACAAACCATCCAGTATATGACCGAAATATCATTTGCAACTTCCTATGATTTTGTTGGTTGAACTGCAAGAAAAGGGTAATCTGTGTATCCCTTCTCGTCTGGCGCGTAAAACGTTTTTGGATTTGGCGCGTTCAAAGATGCATTCAATTCAAAGCGTTTTGGTAAGTCAGGATTAGCGATAAATAACTTGCCAAAGGAAACTAAATCGGCACCACTGTTTTTCAGTATGCTATCACCCTTGAGATGGTCGTAGCCGCCATTGCTAATCAAATTTCCCCTGTAAATTTTACGGTAGTAAGGTGTTACCGGGTTCATCACATCACCGGATGCTAAATCAACTTTATCCGGTTCCATCAGGTGGAGATATGCCAATCCAAAGGGGTTGAGAGCATTTATTGCATAACCAAAAGTCTCTTGCGGATTCGAGTCGCCCATTCCGTAATATGTGTTACTGGGCGAAAGTTTGATACCAACACGATTTGCACCCCACACACTGGCGACTGCTTGAACAACTTCCAGCATAAATCGTGCCCGGTTTTCTATCGAACCACCGTATTTATCAGTACGCTGGTTTGTGCAATCTTGCACAAACTGGTCGATTAAGTAACCAAATGCCCCATGCAGTTCCACGCCATCAAATCCCGCAGCAAGAGCATTTTCTGCACCTTTGCGAAACTGCTCAACAATTTCAGGAATTTCGTTGGTTTCTAAGGCGCGGGGAGTTTCCATTGCTACTTTACCTATAGGAGTATGCAGTGTGCCAGAAGCGGCAATGGCAGAAGGTGCTACTGGTAACTCCCCATCTAATAAAGAAGGATGGGAAACCCTCCCAGAGTGCCACAGTTGCAAGAAAATTCTTCCCCCTTTCTCATGTACAGCATCGGTCACTTGTCGCCATCCAGCAACTTGTTCTTCTGAGTAAATACCCGGACAGTTAACGTAGCCTAAACTTAAGGGTGAAACCATCGTGCATTCAGTGACGATTAGCCCTGCTGTTGCGCGTTGCGCGTAGTATGTCGCCATCAATGAGTTGGGGACATTGTCAATTGCTCGCAAACGAGTCATTGGTGCCATCACCATCCGGTTCGGCAGGGTGTAGGGACCAAGTTGAACAGGCGTGAAAAGATTGATATTGGAAGTCATAGGTTAAATCTCCGTCACAAAAAGCAAACACCAATTCATTAAAGTGGCACATTGGTAGGCAACAGATGATTTAACGGATCTAACTCATAGATTGAATGTGGAACTTACAGATAATTCATGCGCTACATCTGCCACATCATCCGTTGCTCAGCTCATTAATCCGCAGGCTGCGTGTAAACTACCTCGTAAAGATGAAACTGGTTTTCAGCCAAACCTTGCCAATACTCACTCAAAGGCTTGTACTTTGGGTCTTTGAGAAGTTCCTCAAAATCTTCAAAGCTGCGCCATTGCCCATAATTTACATTGTGGACACCATCAAGGGAACGGTGGAAATTACCAGATAAAAGCCCAGGATTTTGCAAACCCAGAGGTAGATATTCCCTTTCCAATTCCACTAGGCGCATCTGGTTTTCTGGCTTGACTCGGAATTCGGCAAGGTGAATTTTACCGCCTTTAGTAATTTTGAGTTCGGCGTCATCTGGTAGGGAAACAACGACTTCGTAGACGTGTGCTTCATGGATCTGGAACTGAGAAAGTTTTGCTCCCTGGGCTTGCACCTCGGAATTGTTGATAAAGGCTTGGTAGTCTTGCTGAGTTTTCCACTGGGCATAGTTCATCACCCGCACCCCATCTATACTTTTATGGATGCTGGATGAGACAAAACCAGGCTGGTGCTTCACCGTGGTTTCGAGAAATTCGATGATGGTATCAATGAGTTCTTGCTGGCGTTCCGGTTCTACGGCGAAGATAATGATCACCGTAATCACATCGTTGTTTTTGGCGATCGCAGGCATCCCTTAATCTCCTGATGACTTGATAAGCAATTATTTTGAATTACGGAAAATCGGAACCTGGAAGCATCCTACCTTGTGTTATGTACTACCGCTACTAGCCATTTTTCTAGGTTGTCAGTTACAAAAGTTACGCTAAGCGGCACAGCAGCTTGAATTGGAAGCACAACCATTGTTGTCAGCAATAAGCGATTGTAATGATTCTATTTATTAAGATAAACAGAAATTTTTGTGTCTTCCTCTCAGTTCGCCTCTTTAACCTCAGCAGAAACCTTGGCTGATTCTCGAACTTTTGCTTCAGCAGCAACCTGATTGGATCCAAACACAACCGATAATAAAGGCGGTGCTAAAAAGGTAGTGACAATCACCATCACAATAATGGCAGCATCCAAGGCACTTGAGAGAATACCACTTGCTGAACCAATACCAGCAAATACAAGTCCCACCTCACCTCGTGGAATCATACCGACACCAATTGCTAGCCGATTCGTATCTGGTTGACCGAACACTGCAAAGCCGCTGACCAGTTTACCCAAAATTGCGACTACAATCAGAAAGCTTGCCATAATCAGCCCTTCGCGATTCTCAGGGATCAATGGATTTAAAACACCGATGTTCGTTTTCGCACTGACAACGACAAAGAAAACGGGTACCAGTATATCTGCAATTGGTATCACCTGATCTTTTAGCTCTCGGCATTTTTGAGTTTCGGCTAAAATTAAGCCAGCGGTAAAAGCTCCCAGAATCGCTTCTAACTTGATAATAGTCGCGATATAGGCAAGAACAAAAGCAAAAATCAGGGCTGGAATGAGAAGTTGACCGCGTGTTTTGAGTTCACTAACTATTTTGACAAAGTAAGGATTGAACAAGCGACCGAGAAAAACTGCTCCTACCAAGAAAACTACTGCACTAACAATGAGATACAGCACATTGGTCAGTTCTACCTCTCCGGTCTTTGCCAGACTAGCCACCACTGCAAGGACGATAATACCTAAAATATCGTCTAGCACTGCTGCGCCAATAATAATCTGACCTTCTTTACTATTGAGATATTGGAGTTCTGACAGCACTTTCGCCGTAATGCCGATACTTGTTGCAGTTAAGGCTGCACCTGCGAAAATAGCAGCAATAGTAGGGACACCGAACAAGAATATTAACCCTAAAGTACCCGCAACAAATGGTGTGACGACTCCTAGCACTGCTACTATTGCTGCTTGGGGACCTACTTTGAGTAGTTCTTGTAAGTCTGATTCTAAACCAATTTCAAACAGCAGAATGACTACACCAATTTCTGCCAAGGTCGAAATCACTTCGCTGTCTACTTGAAAAATTGCTGCTGCGTCGTTTGAACTCAATCCAGTGGTGACTTCTAAAAAATTCATCATCAATGAGTCACTAATATTACCACCTTCAGGAAAGACCAGCAAATGAAAGGCAGAGATACCTACCACTAAACCACCTAGCAGTTGTCCTAATACAGGAGGTAAATTGATACGGACACAAATTTCTGCACCGATGGTGCTGGCAAGGTAAATGACAACCAAACTCGCCAGTACCCCTGACAGTACCATCGGTGCATTTTCTGCTTCTGTGGCTGTTGCAAGCAGAGGGATAATTTCGCAGAAATTGAGAGAAGTGACTCTGGTAATAGTATCTACTAGTGTCATGATGTTTTCTCTAATATTTAAGCAGGCAGATTGTTGGGACAAGTGTCTTCGCCTGTCCATTCTTCAATAGCGGACAAAGAATAGGGTGGGCAATACCCACCCTAGTCAGTGAATTTACTTATGGATCTCAGTAGGAACTCTACCATCCTCAACTGGCTGTAGCTGTGGAGGTTTACGGCGTCGTTGTAGGCGATCGCGAATTTTTGCAATCACAATATAAAGAATTGGCACTACAAACAAGCTTAAGAAAGTAGAGACTAAAGTCCCGCCAACAATAGCTGTACCGAGAGATTTTCTGCTAGCTGCGCCTGCTCCTTCGGGAAATAGCAATGGCCAAACACCCAAAACAAAAGCAAATGTTGTCATGAGAATTGGTCGCAAGCGCTGTTCTGATGCTTCTATCGCTGCTTTGGTAATTGAGCGCCCCTGCTCACGTAGTTGGTTGGCAAATTCCACAATCAAAATGGCGTTCTTACTTGCCAAACCAATTAGCATCACTAGACCTACTTGGCAGTATACATCGTTAGCTAGACCTCGCAGCGACTGCGCCGATAGCGCCCCTAGGATAGCTAAGGGAACTGACAGCATAATAATCAACGGGTCAATATAATTTTCGTACTGGGCAGCTAGCACGAGGAACACAAAGACAAGTCCCAAGGCAAAAATCAGTGGTGCTTGACCTCCAGACGCTTGCTCTTCGGCTGAAATTCCCGACCATTCATAACCATAACCACCTGGTAAAACCTGCTTTGCCACTTGCTCCATCGCTTGAAGGGCTTGTCCTGAGCTAGTACCAGGAGCAGGTGAACCGTTAATTTCAATTGACCGGAACAAGTTGTAGTGGTTAATTGTTTGCGCCCCGGTGGTTGGGATAATTTTCACCAAATTGCTCAGGGGAACCATTTGATTATTGGCTTGATTATTGGCTTGATTATTGGCTTGATTGTTTTGAGAACGAACATACAAACGACCAATATCCTGAGGATTAGAACGAAACTGAGTGTCTGCTTGGACATAAACGCGGTAAGTCCGCTGGAGATAGTTAAAGTCGTTGACGTACCGTGAACCCAAGTAACTTTGTAGGGTATTAAAGATATCGTCTATATCGACTTGCAGAGCCTTGGCTTTATTACGGTCAACTTCAATTAAAAGCTGAGGCGTATTTGCTGAAAAAGTACTAAATACAGCTTGCAATCCTGGTGTCTGATTTCCCCGCCCCAGTAATTGACCCATGACTTGCAGCATGGTATTCAAGCCACTGTTACCTCGTCTGTCTTGTAGCTGAAATTGGAAGCCGCCAAAATTGCCTAAACCTTGAATTGCGGGCGGGTTAACTGGCAAAACTCTCGCTTCTGTAATTGTTGATAGCTTTCCTCCCAAATTCTTGAGAATTCCTTGTACTGACTGACCTAGCTCATGACGCTCTTCCCAAGGCTTGAGCGTCGTAAAAATTACACCGTTGTTGGCAGTAGAGCCACTAAAACCAAAGCCACCGATGGCGAAAGTTCCCACAACTTCAGGCAATTTGAGGATTTCTTCTTCTACCTGACGCATAACTTTGCTGGTGTAGTTGAGGGAAACACCTTCTGGTCCCTGGATGATGGTGATGAAATAGCCTTGGTCTTCTTCAGGGATAAATGCTGTGGGGACTTGCGTGTAAAGCCAGCCAGTTAGCCCTAATGACAGGATAAACAGCAGTACCACGACTGCTCGGAAACGATTTAAGAAGATAAGCGATCGCTCGTACCGTTTGCGAGTCCAATCAATAAAATTATTAAACCGTGCAAACACCCAACCCAGCCAACCGCTTGGTTTTTGCCCCCGACGCAGTAGTAAAGCTGAGAGTGAAGGAGTCAAGGTAATGGCAAGAAAAGTCGAAATTGCCATCGAAAAGGCAATTGTCAGCGCAAATTGGCGATATATCTGTCCAGTAGAACCTGGGAAGAAGGCAACAGGCACAAATACTGCCATTAGTACTAGAGAAGTGGCAATCACCGCCCCAAACAGTTCGCGCATTGCTTCGGAGGCTGCTTGACCAGGCGACATTTCTTCTTCCTCGATCAGGCGAGAAATGTTCTCAACGACGATGATTGCGTCATCCACTACCAACCCAGTAGCTAAAGTCAGACCAAACAAGGTCAGGGTGTTGATTGAAAAACCGAAAACTTTAATAAAGGCAAAAGTACCAATTAATGTCAAAGGAATGACAATTACCGGAATGAGGGTGGTACGCCAGTCCTGCAAAAAGATAAAAATTACCACAACTACCAGGACAAGTGCCTCAAACAGCGTCTTAACCACTTCTTTTAGGGATGCTTCCACAAATGATGTAGTATCAAACGCTACCTGAAATTTTAACCCTGGCGGAAAATCTTGTGCGAGTTGCACCATTTCGGCTTTGACCGCCTTGGCAACATCCAAAGCATTACTTCCCGGAGTTGCAAATATACCGATACCTACCCCTTCCTTACCTCTGAACCGCAGGAAGGAATTATAATTTTCTGCTCCCAGTTCCGCCCGCCCCACGTCTTTGAGCTTGACGAGCCTACCATCCTGACCTGTTTGAATAACCATTTCGTTAAATTCGGATGGTTCCGTAAGTCTGCTGATGGCTTGCAGGTCTATTTGATACATTTGCTCATTTGGAGATGGCTGCTGACCGATTTGCCCAGCACCCACCTGTATGTTTTGCTCGTTGAGAGCATCAATGACATCTTGAGCGGTGAGGTTGCGACTGGCGAGGCGGTTGGGGTCGAGCCACAGACGCATGGCATAGCGGCGTTCACCAAAAATGCGCGCTTCACTCACACCGCCGATTCTTTTAAGGGCATCTACTAGATAAAGGTCAGCGTAGTTGCTTAAAAATACGTTGTCATACTCGTTTTTTTCGCTGTACAACCCAATTGCTAATAGGATGTTAGAGGATTGCTTACTTACAGTGACCCCAGTTCGCTGTACTGGTTCTGGCAACTGTGGTTCAGCCAGCGACACCCGATTTTGCACATCGACTGCTGCAATATCTTTGTTACGGGATGCGTCAAATGTGACCGTAATCGTACTGGAGCCATTGTTACTGCTGCTCGAGGTCATGTACTTCAAGCCCTCGACCCCGTTAATTTGCCGCTCTAGGACGGTTGTAACAGTGTTTTCTACAACTTCAGCATTGGCACCAACGTAGTTTGCAGTGACGTTAACTTGAATTGGGCTGATTTCTGGATACTGCGCCGTGGGTAGTGTGGGGATGCTAATTGCCCCAACAAGCAAAATGATGATGGCGCAAACACTGGTGAAGACAGGTCGCTTGATAAAGAAGTCAACGAACATAAGTCATGGAGTAATGAGGAATTGGGATTAGGAATTGTTAGTTGTTAGTTGTTGGATGTTAATTGTTAGTTGTTGGTTGTTTTTGACATCTACTAACGACTAACTGCTAACTACTAACCACTAACCACTAAGACTCAGGAATAATGGGAACGCCATCCCTAAGATTGAGTAGTCCGGAGACGATAATTCTGTCTCCTGGCTCTAATCCTTCTAGAACTTGGTAGTTATTACCTTTGATATTGCCTACCTTCACGCGTTTTTGCCGAGCTACGAGTTGGGATTCTCCTTTAGGAGATTGTGATGTTTGAGCTACATAGACGAAGGTTTCTCCAGCTATTGGGGTTACTGCTGTTGTTGGCACTAATACTCCAGGACGTTGACTCCAGATCACTCTTGCACTAGCAAACTGACCTGCTCGTAGTTGATTTTTTGAGTTATCAAAGAGCGACTTAATAAGTACAGATCCTTGATTATTATTACTAGAATTAGGAGAAATAAAAAATACTCGGCTCATACCTAGGCTCTTACCTTGTGCGTCCATGATCTCTACTGGTGTTCCCTTACGCAGTTGAGGTCCACGCTCAATGGGCACGAATATATTAACTTCTAAAGGTTGGTTTTGAGTGATGGTGACTAATTGTGTAGACGTATTGACAAAATCACCGACTTTTATTGGTATGTCCCCAACTGTGCCAGCAAAGGGAGCGGTAATTTTGTAATACTGAAGCTGGACTTGTCGTTCACTGGTATTAGCTTGTGCTTGCTTTAAGGATTTTTCAGCTTGGTTAATGCTAGCTTGCTGTGCTTTAATCCGGGCTTCTACTTCACGGACAGCAGCTTGTGATGTTGCCAGCCTGTTAGCATACTGCTCACTCGTCTGTCGAGAGACAGCTCCTTGAGATGCTAAATCGGTATATCTTTGGTAGTCCTGCTGGTTCAATTTCAAATTAGCTAGACTAGATAGCCGTTGAGCTTCCAGGGATCTGAGGGTAGCACGGGCATTCTCCACTTCTGACTGAGACACCTCAGCAGCAGCGTTCACACTACTGACAGCTGCTTGTTGCTCTCTAGGGTCGAGTTGCATAATGGGATTTCCCGCAGCCACTGTATCTCCCGACCTGACAAATATTTGGGCTACTTGACCCTGAACTCTCGGCTGAAGAGTCACTGAGCGCCGGGATTCCAAGTTAGCAATGTACTGATCACTCTCCTCAATAATACCAGCTTGTACTGTAGATATCTTGACTCTTGGTGCTGGCGGTTGAGCGTTAGTAGCTGTGGGTGCGCTTTTTTGAGGAGCAAGCCAACGCCAAAGTCCATAGCCTCCGCCTGCTACTACTAGGGCTAACAATAGCCAAAGCCACCTTCGCGATCTGCGGGGTGGCTCTTCTAATCGGCTTTCTGGACGATTGTCTTCAAAATGAGTTTGAGGCTCAGGAGATTTCATGACTTACAGGCACCTGTGAAGAAATTAACAAACAACCGAATCAAAACTGGAGCCGTTGATAGAGAAATTGCTTAAGTAGCATAAGGCTCACCTGTGATCCACTTAGTAGTCCATCTAAATATACTTTTTCCGTCCACTAGTCAAATCTATCGAAAGGGGAATGCTAAAAATAAGCTTACAAGTAATTTTCCCCTATTGTCTTTTCAGTTCTTGCCAAAAATGTTTGAATCTTGCTATTACTGACCAAAATAGTTCTGAGTGCTGAGGCGTGCCATTGCTTTACTTTCTCCAGAGTACTCGGCGCTCAGGAAAAGGTTTAGGACTTACGTACTGTACAAATGTATCCACATATGCATTGACAGTAGGGCTTAGGAGTTGACAGAAAGTAGGTTTTGTAGATTTAAGCCTATCTTGTGTCTGAGATGCTGCAGTCATGAAGTCACGCGCTAGTTGAAGATATAAATTGTTTTGTAAAGTGCGTAAGCTCTAACTTTCTGAAATTTTTCAAATCAGTTTAGACCCGACTATTTCCAGCATAGGCAATCCTCAAGTGAGTGGCTTTGAACTAGAGTGCTTGTTAATAGCAAAAGTAGTTCAACCTCTTTTCAGGAATCTTAGATGAATGTGATGTAGGAATAAACAAGTAATACATTCTTAATCACTTAGTCAAAGACGAATGATGAAGTTTGAATCACAAATTGAAATTAAATAGTCTTAACTCAAGACAACAAAGGAATACAAAAAAATGCAATGTAAAAAAATGTCATTCAAAACTATCAGCTTGTCTCTGTCTATCTTTGCCGCCTCTACTATTGGGTTGTTGGCTAGCACCACTACTGTACAAGCACAGAATAAGGCAGTTCAAAGACCTACAATTGCCACAGTCAAAAGCATAGTAAATGGTGACATCATGTGCTATGTCAACTTAGTAGATAACAAAGGAAAACAGTATAACAGTCTCGGTGCATCGTTTGATTTGTGTGCGAATGAAAAAACTTTTTTAAACAAGAAAGTACGGCTATTTTATAGTCGAGTTTCGGTAAACGATTGCCAAAGCGCTGAGCCTTGCGGTAAATCTCGATTAGAAACTTTAATTACGAAAATGCAGGTCATCCGTTAAGGGTGAACGCACTGATAATTCTTAAAAATCAGCATTTTTGATAAACAAGCTGAACCTTATATTGATTTAGAAAAATAGTAAATTTATTTTTTTAAATTAGTAGTCAAGCTAAAAAATAGCATATTTTTCTTAAAAGACAACTAGACAAAGGAGAAAATAATGTATAGATTGTTCAACAAACGATTGACTGCTTTAGGACTTTTAATGGCTAGTTCAGTTGGTGGATATACTCTTTTCCAAACTCCAGTAAGTGCTAGCAACCTAGAAAAAAATATTCAGGATCTAGCTTTAATAAATATCCCTACTACTGAGGATACCACCAGGACTATACCTTTAACAATTAACGACACGCAACCCAGTACACTTCTAGTAGCAAAATATTCCCAAGATTACCTTGGTACGTGGTCTAATGGTCGAGGAGAAACTCTGTTAATTAATCCAAATACCATAAAGTTCGGAAACGATAAAAAGGTTAGTTACAAAAATGTAACTAGAGCTACTGATGGAACTTACTTTGAAATTCAAATCACTAGTTCTGGAAAAATAAACTTTTTTCAAAAATTTCTTTCTTTGAAAATTGAGGGAAAACAGATGACAATGACAGGCTACAACTCATACAGAGATATGAACTTGGCGCAAAACCAAGGCTTACAGGTAACCTGGTATCGTGATTAATCACTTCCTTTGCTGACAGTGTCAGACAAATTCTCCTTTATCTGCTTCGCGATTGTTGGCGCGAAGCAGTACAGTTGTTGGAGAATTTCTATTTAGCACGCGTATATACATATCTATCAAATCTCTATAAAATTGGCTTTTGTAAGAAACTCTATGAGCAAAAGCTCACAAAGAAAAATAAAAATAGGCTTTCAATGAAACTTTATTATTTATTAGTAAATCAATTATCAATATATATGTTATGGTTTGTATAGGAATCAAAAAAAGCAAAAGCACAAAAAGACTTCAAGAAAAAATTGAGGTAACTTCAATATACTTTATTTGCTTTGGTCAATCCACTTCAATTCGCTACAGCTTTTAATTAAGGGATAAAGCCAGATGAAGCAGGATAGTGACCTTTGTAACAATTTCAAGTTAATCAGAACTCGTCTGGTTATGAGGCCGCAACAGTTGGCTAACTTAGCTGGCTTATAATCAAGGGCGGTATTTGCTCACTACCTTGGGACATTCGCAGGTTCACTCACAGTTAGAGGTTCTCGGCGGTTATGATACCAGCAAAACTGGGAACGTGGTAGCAACAATTTAGAGTGGATTGCTATTTTGGTTGGTTGTGTGGCAAAAACTCTACGTAAATTCAGAACTCCTGCTGCAACCATTCTAAAGATTTGAGCTACGATTACGGTTTTGTTGTAAAAACTGGCGATGATCAGATACAAGTTTTCAAAGCTTCGTTATCGATAGATATAGAGTTTCCCTACATCAACTCCAAGCACGCTTACTCTACCCTATGGGAAGCAAGCTACAGATAGCGTCACTTCGTTTGGAGAAATCATCTATCTGATAGCAAGTTGCGTTCATACATCTTACCCTCTCTCCTTTGTGTCCCTTGTCCCAACAACTGGCTGATATCTTTGAACGCAATTCCGTATGACTGTGCGTCTGGTGACATTTGCACTATCCGCCAAAACGCCAGAATTCATCAGACATCTCCGAACGACTCGTAGCGGTTTGACGAGATCTAAATCGAATAGGACTTACGCATTCTCATCTTTTTATCTGCGTTAGCAGCCGCTTTGCGGTTCAATAAATTGAGCTTTTTGGCAATTTTGGCGTCAGTTGTGTCGAAGTCAAACGAGAGTGGAAATATATCTGCCTCAGTGTGGATTCTTTTGGCAACCCTCAAAATTGACATCAAAGTCAGACTGCGCGATCGCCCGGAGTGCCCGCAGCCCGGAGCGATCGCTGTTGACTCTAGAACCAGATAATCGAAGCAATTGAGCCATTGGTTATTAGTCATTGTTCAGGAAAAAGGACTAATGACTAATGCTCAACACAAACTTACCAACACTTGCATATGTTCTGGATTTTAACTGTTTTTGGGGTGGTTCGTTCGCCTCCCTATGGCGCTATATGCCAACGCCACTAAGCGTGAACGTCTCACATAAACCTTCAGATCCACCAACAAAATCATTGTAGGAAAACACTAACCATGACTACTGACGAAAAAATCAGACAGATAGCTTTCTACGGTAAAGGCGGTATTGGTAAATCTACCACCTCTCAAAACACCCTTGCTGCTATGGCAGAAATAGGTCAGCGCATTTTGATTGTAGGATGCGACCCCAAAGCTGACTCTACCCGTTTGATGCTACATAGTAAAGCTCAAACAAGCGTTCTCCAATTGGCTGCTGAACGAGGCGCTGTGGAAGATATAGAACTCCATGAAGTCATGCTCACCGGCTTTCGGGACGTACGTTGTGTGGAGTCTGGCGGTCCTGAACCTGGTGTCGGTTGCGCCGGTCGCGGTATCATCACTGCCATCAACTTCTTGGAAGAAAACGGTGCTTACCAAGACGTTGACTTTGTGAGCTACGACGTGTTGGGTGACGTTGTCTGCGGTGGTTTTGCTATGCCTATCCGTGAAGGCAAAGCACAAGAAATCTACATCGTGACTTCCGGTGAAATGATGGCGATGTATGCAGCTAACAATATTGCTCGCGGTGTTCTCAAATATGCTCACACTGGCGGTGTGCGCTTAGGTGGTTTGATTTGTAACAGCCGTAACGTTGACCGGGAAATCGAACTGATCGAAACCCTGGCAAAACGCTTGAACACCCAAATGATTCACTACGTGCCTCGTGATAACATTGTGCAGCACGCAGAATTACGCCGGATGACCGTGAACGAGTACGCACCTGACAGCAATCAAAGTAACGAATATCGGACATTGGCTAACAAGATCATCAACAACAAGAATCTCACAATCCCCACACCCATTGAGATGGAGGAGCTAGAAGAGTTGTTGATTGAATTCGGTATCCTCGAAAGCGAAGAAAATGCTGAAAAGCTGATTGGCAAGTCATCTGCTCAAGCAGCAGTGTAAAGTACTACCAAATAAGCAATGCTCTAGGGTGGGTAGCAGCAGCCCACCCTTGTCGGAATTCAAGGCATATAGAAATCTGAAGGCTAGGGAAGGGGAGGACGTGTATCGGGAACAGAGGAAGAATCAAAAATTCTAGTTTCCGGCTTCCTATTCCCTAAAAGCTTCAAAACCTTGAAAATTGATGATTTACGCGAACGAATATGCCATTGAGTCATTACCAATGATTCATAACCAAGAAACGGGTTGGTGGGTAGGGATTGGTGGTTGGTCATTGGTCATTGGGGATTGGGGATTAAGAAGATTCTTCCCCAGTCCCCTATTCCTAATCTCTATTCGAGGTCATTCGACTTCATTTTTGCTCCGCCATGTCTGTACAGTTTGTTGCAAAATTCAAAGCCTAGTCAAGAATCTAAGAAGCAGGAATTAGGATGGAGAAGCGTAGCTAAAGCTCGCTTCGGAACAACCTTTTAAGAATCCCCTAGTCTTCAGACAGGGGAGAATATCAATCACCAAAAAAGGAAAGAAGTTAGGCGATCGCGAACGCGAGTGCGTGTCCGCAGGACTCAGCGGGAGAAAAGCGCGATCGCCTCTGTTCCTGTTCCTTGCCCAACCGCCCATAAAGGCTTAGATTCCCGAGAACTTTGGCGAAGTCGGGAATCTTGTTGTTCATGTAGCCGAAGGCAGCCCGTAGGGTTTATGATTTAGGATTGCTATAGGCGACTACGCTGTGTTTCCATCACCAATGACCAATTAGCATTTACCGTCTGGCTGCAACTATCGCCATTTGCATCATTTCAATAGTGCTTTGACAGCAAAAAGCAAAAGATTATTGCGGCTCAATGTGCTGACGAGGAGCAACACCGGGATTAACGATTTGTGCCACCTCTTCTTCCGGCAGACTGTTGAGTTCAGTTTGCAATTCTTCGGCAGTGAAGTTATAACCACTGTCTTGAGCAATTTTGACCCACTCATGGGTATCGGTTGCGGCTTTGAGTTTTTGTTTTAATTCTTGGTCTTTTTTGGCATCTGCTAAAAATTCAGTGACACCTGCTTGAGACATAACTGTTATTCTCCTTTTCATTGAGCCTGTTGAGTTTGCGATTTGAGAGGCGGAGGGTTTGAGGCACTGCTATCATCGGAAGGATGCTATCACTTAGCGGAAGTGGGTAGGATTAGAGCAACTTGCTTTTCTCTTGGCTTGCGGTTCGTGTTCAGTTGAGCAATTGTATGTTGTGCTTCCTTAGCGCAATAGACATCTTCAACTTGATCAATCACCGCTTGTAATGCCACCGTTGCAACTTCAGCCGAATTTGTCTTCGATTTGTCGTCATCGTTGCTGAAGTCGCTGTCAACGCTTCTATTGATAGACTAGCGGCTTTTGAAGCACTATAGCTTCCCCTCACAGGCAGATTCACAAGCGCCTATTAACAGTACCAGCCGCAGTTATCAGTTAAATACGAGTGGTCGCGCGTCCCCCACCAAGAGCACCTTTATGCGTTGGTGGTGAGCCACTGCGGTCTTGGGGTTTCCCCAAGTAGAGCAAGTGGCGTTCGCGTTCGCGGAGCGTGCGCTTTGCGCTCAGCGTCTCCGAAGGCATACCCGGAGGGCGGTGAGCGCATCCCCCAAAGCGCCCGTTTGATAACTGATAACTGATAACTGATTTAATTGCCCCTGCTATCTCAAGCTGTTCCGCCGTTAACGCGGATGTTTTGCCCAGTGATCCAACGCGCTTCGTCACTGGCAAGAAACGCCACCACGTCAGCAATATCTTGCACTTGTCCCAGTCGTCCTAACGCTGCCATTTGGGCGAAACGATTTATTTGTTCTTCGGTTTTGCCTTGTCTGAACAGTTCTGTATCGGTAGGACCAGGAGAGATGACGTTGACTGTGATACCCCGTCCTCCCAACTCTTTCGCCAGAACCCTTGTGATTTGTTCGACAGCACCTTTAGTTCCCACATAAGCACTATACGTAGGTAGCATCATAGCTGTCGTTGATGAAGAAAAATTGATAATGCGTCCGCCGTCTGCCAAGTGGTGTGCAGCTTGTTGACAAGCAAAATAAGTCCCTTTGACATTGATGGCAAAAATCTTGTCGAAATCTTCTTCTGTTACTTCAGTAATTGGTTTATAGAAGGTAACACCAGCATTATTGACCAAAATATCGATTTTGCCAAAACGTTCAATTGTCTGCTCAAAAAGTCGCTGAATATCAGCAACTTTGCTCACATCGGCTTGGAGTGCAATTGCTTGTACTCCAAGCTTTTCGATTTCTGTAACAACTTCTTGTGCCTTGTCTGCATTACCCGCATAGTTAACGACAACTGACGCACCGTTACTAGCTAATTTGAGGGCGATCGCTCGTCCAATTCCCCGTGATGCCCCGGTGACTATCGCAACTTTTTCTGCAAGAGGTGCCATAAATGTCTTTCCTTTACTAAACATTAATTTTGCTTCTAGGTTGAACCTAGAAGCAAAGCTGGGATTTTCTACGTCCCTAGAAAGTTATTAAGAATGAGCAATTGATGCAGGATTTTCGTTTCTTCAGGTGTTTCTTACGCCAAATCAAAAAGCAAGATTTCTCCACCAATGTTGGTGGTGATTTCAAGTTGCTCTTCGCCACTGATTTGCACCCCATCACCTGCTCTAAGTTCTTCACCATTCAACGTTACGATACCTTGAGCTATTTGCAACCAAGCATAACGATTAGGTTGGACCTGATAATTTATAACGTCACCTGGTTGTAAAACAGATGTGTATAAATCCACATCTTGATGAATGGTTATAGCACCATCACGCCCATCTTTGGCACCAATTAAACGCAGTTTCCCACGCCTTTCTTCAAGGGAAAAAGCTTTTTGGTCATACCTTGGTTGCAATCCTTGTTTGTTAGGAAGAATCCAAATTTGCAGAAAGTGGACTGGCTCAGTATCAGAATGATTGTATTCGCTGTGCGTGATGCCAGTACCAGCGCTCATGATTTGCGCTTCACCAGGACGTATGACTGAACCAGTTCCCAAGCTGTCTTTATGTTCTATTGCTCCTTCCAATACATAGGTGAAAATTTCCATATCACGGTGTCCATGTGTCCCAAAACCAGCGCCGGGAACAACACGGTCATCGTTAATCACTCGTAGAGCGCGAAATCCCATGCGGTCTGGATCGTGAAAACCACCAAAGGAAAATGTGTGGTAACTATCGAGCCAGCCTATCTTGGTACGACCGCGTGAATTTCTATCATGAATGAGGTGAGTTTTGGTATTAGCAGCCATAGATTTTCCCTCCATTTTGATGGTTTCTTGCAGCAAAAACATTAAACACCTTTATTGGCTACCCGTCATCGATTCTGGTTACAGCAGCCAGAACAAACTTTCTCTTTGGTAGCAATAGTGCAGGAATGATAATTTTGGAGTTGCTTGAAAGCTAAGAAATTTCGTGAATGAATACTCAATTTAGGTATGGTTGAATACCAGGTTACAACGGCTATGTTTACAAAATCACTAAACAAACTTTTTCTTTAGATTTATCTAATTGCACCTGCTTTTCAACTATCTCAATCTTAAAATATGTACATATAAAATGAAAAGTACGCACTTGAAAGTGCCGTACTTACCAAAAGGATACTGCTAAATTACATTCAGATTCCCGACAACTTCGGCGAAGTCGGGAATCTAAAAATTTAAATGCAAACGACTTTGACAGATAAGCTGGGTTGAAGAACGAAACCCAGCCTACAATACATGACTAATAGCTATTAGCTATTAGCAACAAGAGACTTATCTGACAGCAGCTTGTTTAACAACAGCTTGCTCTTCAGTTTTAATATTGGCTGCATTACCATTTCCATTTTGGGTGACAGCTGCTTGCAGATGGGCTTCTAGGAACCAGAGCCGCTTGTCAATGGTACGAGACACTTCGGTGTAAAGGTCAGCGGTGTCAGCATCGCCTAGGTCGGTCGTTTTGTCAATAGCTTCCCGCAACTGCTTAGCATAGGGTGCAAAGCGCTCTGCTAAAGCTGTGACATGCTCCATACCCATTAAAATATCAGTAGGATATTCTGGCAGGAATGAATTTGCAGCAGCCATACGAACTGTGCCACAAGCATAACCACCCAAGGCGGTGATGCGCTCAGCAAACATATCAATGTACTCTTCTAACTCACCTGCAATTTCATCAAACAATTCGTGCAACTGGTAGAAGTCGGTGCCTTTAACGTTCCAGTGCGCTTGCTTGGCTTGGCTTTTCAGATCCGATGTTGCGGCTAGAGTTTGGTTGAGAATGCCAGCAATCTGCTTGCGCGCCTCGGCTGGAATGTCAATGCGGGTGGGGTACAAACGTGTTGATAGGTTATTGTCGCTCATAGTTCTGTCTCTGTGATCGGCGTGACAAGACCAGTCTACAAATACTCCTATGCGCTTGGAAACCCTCTACCGACAGATGGAGTTTTTACTTAAAGAATTATAATTTTTATTAATCAATTTGTTGTTGCTTCCGCTTCAGACGTGATGGTTGTTTATGGCACTGGATGTACCACTGTAAAGATGCTCGCGAATCACGTCATTTTGCAAAAAGTCGTGGGGGAATCCAAGCTCTATCTGACTTCATTTAAGCGTTGCAGATTTTCTGGAATCAGCGTTTCATTCCCAATCCTAAAGATTTTGAGTATCCAGTATTGAAATTATTTAGGATATATTCACGGCAAAAGAGTGGTAACTTATTTACCACTGACGGTTAGCCATAATTAACAATTCTGCAGCTTCACTATCCAAAGGTGGAGAGAAAAAATATCCCTGAGCATATTCACATTTCAACTCTTGAAGGAATGCCAGTTGCTCTACTGTTTCAACTCCTTCTGCTGTCACGCTTATACCAAGTTTGTGTGCTAGAGTGACGATCGCCTCAGTAATTTCTGAATCTACTGACAAAGCACCCATGCCACTGATAAAGGAACGGTCAATCTTCAACACACTAATGGGAAACTGGTGGAGACGACCTAATGAGGAATAGCCTGTTCCAAAATCATCAATTGATAGCCCAATTCCAAGTTCCTGTAGTTGTGAGAGTACAGTAGCCGCCTCATTTCCATTTTCCATGATGACGCTTTCAGTAATCTCTAGCATTAAGCGATCGGCACTCAGACCTGTTTTCCTCAAAATGTCTACAATTTGCAGCACCAAATTAGGTTGCAAAAACTGCTTGACAGAGAGATTAACACTGATTTTCCCAGGTACGTTATCACCAAATCGCATCTGCCAAGCTTGTAGTTGGCGGCAAGCCTCGTGTAGCACCCAATAGCCAAGTGCAACAATCAGTCCTGTTTCTTCTGCTATGGGTATGAACTCGGCTGGATTGATAATACCCCGTTCTGGATGCTGCCAGCGCACTAAAGCCTCAAACCCAGCTATCCGACCACTATTAAGTGCCACAATTGGTTGGTAATACACGCGAAACTCTTGGCGGTCAAGGGCGTGGCGCAGATCTGTGTCCAACTGCAATCTAGCTACGGCTTGAGTATACATCTTGGGATTGAATATCTCGCAACGTGCCTTACCCGAGGACTTAGCATGGTACATCGCTGTGTCAGCGTCGCGCAGCAAATCTTCTGGTCGCTCATACCCAGTTGTACTTAGGGCGATGCCAATACTTACGCTCGTAAAAACCTCTTGCCCTTGAAGAATAAAGGGCAATGAGAGAACCTGTTGAATCCTGTTAGCAACGTAAAGGACATCACTGACATCCTGAAGCTTCTCTAGCAAAATTGTAAACTCGTCTCCTCCAAGTCGAGCCGCTGTGTCTGAGTGACGTAGACAGGTTTTAATTTGGTTGGCGATCGCACATAACAATTCATCGCCCACCAGATGTCCAAGGCTGTCATTGATCACTTTAAAGCGATCCAAGTCCAAAAACAGGACTGCGAACAGCTCATGATTCTCCTGACATTTCGCCTCATCAAGTGCCTGCTTGAGACGGTTCATAAAAAATGCTCGGTTGGGTAAGCCCGTCAAGGTATCGTGAAGGGCAGCGTGCAGTAATTGCTCTTCTACCTGCTGACGAACGGCAATTTCTTTTTCTAGCTCAAGTTTGGCAACCTCAGCCACCTTCGCTCGTAGCAGAGCCTTCTCTGCTTGTTTACGCTCAGTGATGTCCCGAATGATTACTTGCGTTGCCCCTTGGCTCAGATAAGTGACGGGTATTCCTGTGATCTCTACATCAATAACCTCACCGTCAAGCCGAACCAACTTTCCCTCGTTGACAGCAGGTTGATTTGCCTTCACCTGAAGAAGTTCCAGTTGCACCTCTGGGTTTTGCTGCTCATTTAAATAGATAAAATTCTCTATTGATTGACCGATCAGTTCTTCTGGATTTGCTGCACCAAATAGTTTAACACCAGTCGTATTTATGTAGGCTAATTTCCCTCTACTATAAACAGCAATAGATTCTGGAGAAAGCTCTATCAGGCGGCGATAGCGTTCTTCACTTTCTCTAAGCGCTGCTTCTGATTGCTGGCGCTGTATCATCGTCTCTTCTAAAGCTGTCAGATTCCGCCGTAACTCCAATTGTGTGATTACCTGTCGCCCTAGAATCCGTAAAGCTTCTTGTTGTGCTGCACTCAAATTTCGTGGTACATAATCAATGACGCATAAGCTGCCTAATGCTAGGTTTTCTGGGGTAATCAACGGAATACCAGCATAAAACCGAATCTTAGGCTCTGAAGTTACCAGAGGGTTGTCACAGAAGCGAGCATCCTGGCAAGCATCCCCAACGATAAACAGGTGAGGCTCTAGAATTGTGTAGGCACAAAAGGCTACATCCCGAGGGGTTTCTGATGCGTTTAAACCGACTTTTGATTTGAACCATTGTCGGTTAGTATCAATCAAGCTGATGAGCGCCGTTGGCGTGCTGCAAATATGTGCAGCTAAGCGGGTAAGATCATCATATGCTTCTTCCGCAGAGGTATCGAGAATCTTATACTGATGTAGCGCCTTAATTCTGGCTGCTTCATTACTTGGGAGTGGGAAGCTCACTATCTTATTATTTTGGTTTTAGCTTAATGGACACTAGACAATTTTTTTAAATTAGGTAATACTAACTGAGTTCCTACAGTCGGCTAAACAAGAATTACCCATGTGCATAAAGCATCTGTTTGAATTAGTAAAAAAGCTGTGTTGTTTATCTCTAATTTCTTCATAATTGATTACCCTGCTCATTCAACTGATTAAGAATCTCAGAAATAGAAACGCCTAGTGGCTACCTCATTCCTGGAGCTTCATAGATTCTTGTTCTAAACATTACAGAAAGTACAAAAAACTCGTCTCAGTAATTTTCTCTCCAGGCTTAAAAATGGAAATGAAAACAAGGGGATAAATATCTTCCCGATTTAGAAGTAAAGTATATACATTTATACACGTTCCCAAAAAAAGATCAGGAACATTGATCTACAGTGACAGATTAGTACCGTCGTAAAAAATAGTTGTCATCAAAAAGCTGAGTGTGGTTGAAAGCTAAGGGAGATGCTCCTAGCTCCTGTTTCTCATGTGTCTCAAGGGCATTGAGTCGAGAATTCTGCATACTACGGAAATAGAAGCTCTTAAAACAGTTATCAGTTATCAGTTATCAGTTATCAGTCAGTCAGGCGTATGGTGGGGGATGCGCTCACCGCC
>NZ_CAWMYC010000139.1:0-56387 GCF_963872035.1 Scytonema sp. HK-05 | reverse complement strand
AAATGTACCAGAAGCCTACACCATAGTTGTACCCAACTTGGTGTAGGTAGTTCACTGAAAGGGGATATGTGCCTACGATTGCCCGAAGGACAGTGTGCTCCAGGCGATCGCACCATAAAACTTTCTTTGACAATACACCAGCTCGTCATGATATTGACAAACTTCTAACCCTTGTGGAATGAAACAGCCCTGCCGCCCCGAAGGGGCTTCGGTGAAGGAAAAGCGAAAAAGTTTGTACCAGACAATATTTTTAGGAGAAACTACAATGACTCAACGAGTAAAAGAAATTCTCAGTTGGTATGGCAGCGATAATCCAGGAACGCTGACTAACTTGACCCGTTTGCTCAATCACGGCAAGTTAGCAGGCACTGGTAAGCTAGTCATCCTGCCAGTTGATCAGGGCTTTGAGCATGGTCCGGCTCGCAGTTTTGCACCCAATCCACCTGCTTATGATCCTCGCTATCATTTTGAGTTAGCGATCGAAGGCGGATACAATGCTTATGCAGCTCCACTAGGTTTTCTAGAAGCGGGGGCACGAGAATTTGCAGGCGAGATTCCCCTGATTCTTAAAGCCAATAATCACGATGTGTTGCTAGATGAGGCAGACCCTACGCAAGCACTCACAGGTAGTGTTAAGGATGCACTGAGGTTAGGCTGCGTTGGCATCGGCTTCACCATCTATCCAGGTTCAGCCCAGCGGTTTGATATGTACCAGCAGATTCGAGCGTGTGCCGAAGAAGCCAAGCGTCATGGATTGGTCGTGATGATTTGGTCTTATGCGCGTGGGGCGGGTCTAAGCAAAGCGGGTGAGACGGCAATCGACGTAATTGGCTACGCTGCTCAGATTGCGGCTCAATTAGGTGCTCACATCATTAAAGTCAAGCTGCCGACCGAGCAGATTGGGCTGGAAGTAGCCCGCAAGGTGTATGAGCAACAGGAAATCCCGATTGCGACATTAACTGAGCGAGTTCGTCACGTGGTGCAATGTGCCTTTAACGGACGGCGGATTGTCATCTTTTCGGGTGGGGTGCGCGACACTGATGATGCCGTTCTAGATGAAAATCGTGCCATTCAAGCAGGTGGCGGATTTGGTACGGTTATGGGACGCAATTCCTTTGAGCGTTCCAAGCCGGACGCAGTGCGATTAGTCAACACAATTATGGACATTTACAACACGCAACCGTCTCAAGTTCAAATTCCGGTTCTGAATTAGAGGAATTGATATTCTTCCACCGCTATACCAGGATTACCTGGTATAGCGGTGGATTCTAGAAATCACTTCTTGGACTTTCTGTTTCTACAAGTTGACTTGCTTGAAAGAGTTTCCTCACCCAAGTATTGGTCAGCCTCATCCACAGACATTGACGTTTCTATGGGGCGCACGGTACGGAGTGCAATCTCTACGTATGTTTTTAACACAATATTTACGTTGAGATAATTGATGTCATTTTAGCACAGAGAGCTAATCTGTCCCTTTCGCTGATTTCACTGAAAATGAAATATTGAAAAAGGGGCGTTTCGTTTTTAACCCACACCCGCAACTACCGCCAAATCAAAGATTATGGCGGGAGCCTTCTCTCGGAATTAAATAACTATGCAAGAATTAATCCGATCACAAGTGAAGCCTGAAATTCAAGTTTTTGCCAATCCGGAAGCTCTAACGCAGGCTGCTGCCACCAAATTTGTGCAACAAGCCCATCAAGCCATTCAAGCACGAGGACGATTTACGATCGCGCTCTCTGGTGGCTCAACTCCCAAAAGTCTTTACGCCTTGTTAGCAACTCAACCCTGGGGCAATCAAATCCCCTGGAATCAAGTCCATCTGTTTTGGGGCGATGAACGCCATGTTCCGCCGAGCGACCCCAGTAGCAACTTTCGGATGACGCAAGAGCGATTGCTGTTTCAAGTTCCAATTCCACATCAAAATGTGCATAGAATTAAAGCTGAAAATCCAGATGCTCAGGCAGTTGCTGCTGAATATGAACGAGACCTGAAACAATTTTTTCAGTTAGGTGAACATCAATTTCCTCGCTTCGATTTAGTGTTGTTGGGCATGGGAGCTAACGGACATACCGCATCTCTTTTTCCTGGCACTGCTGCTGTTGATGAGCAAACTCGTTTAGTCGTTGCACCTTGGGTGGAAGAGTTGAACACTAATAGCATTACCTTAACACCACCTGCCATTAACAATGCGCTAGAAGTCATCTTTTTTGTCACCGGAACAGAGAAAGCGGCAACCTTGAAAGCAGTTTTAGAAGGACAGTACCAGCCCGAGCGCTTGCCTGCACAAATCATTCGCCCGACTCAAGGCAAAGTGGTGTGGATGGTCGATCAAGCAGCAGCAAGTTCCTTATCCACTGCTGTTTCATCAACTCCTAGCTAAATCATGCAACATGTTCAATCCTCTAAATCAACCGTAATTGCAGCGTCTATCTTGTCTGCTGATTTCAGTCGCTTAGGAGAAGAAGTGCAAAGTGTGGATGTGGCGGGAGCGGACTGGATTCACGTCGATGTGATGGACGGTCGTTATGTTCCAAATATCACGATAGGTCCTTTGATTGTAGAAGCGATTCGACCGATGACTACAAAGCCGCTAAACGTTCATCTGATGATTGTTGAACCAGAGCGGTACATTACAGACTTTGCTAGAGCGGGTGCTGATCATATTTTGGTTCAAGCAGGATCTACTATTCATTTACACCGAACGCTAAGTACAGGATTTCACAAGTTCGTACCGTTATAGTTCGTAGTTGCGCTGTCTATGCCTGCGGCACGCAAGAGCGGCTGTACCGTGCAACCTCCGTAGGAGGCACGCGCTTAGCGCAACTACAACCCCAAGAGTGCGATATGAATTTATGAAATGCAGTACTAAGTACAGGATTTCACAAGTTCGTAACGAATTAATTTCAGAAAGGCTCTGCGTTCCTCTGCGTTCCTCTGCGTTCCTCTGCGTTCCTCTGCGTTTCAAAACGCTACGAATTAATGCAAAACTGTACTAAGTAAGTCGGCGCAAATAATCATCACTGGTTTGTAGTAGCGCTTTAGCGCTGTTCGCGCAGCGTGGCGTCAGCCATAGCGCTACTACGAGCCAAATACAGAGATTTTACTTTTCTTTACATAGTTTGGTTTTTTCTTGCCGACTTACTTATCCCAAATTAAAGAACTGGGGAAACAAGCAGGGGTTGTGCTCAATCCTGGTAATCCTTTGGAAGCGATCAAGTGGGTGCTAGATCTGTGCGATGTCGTCTTAATCATGACAGTGAATCCTGGTTTTGGGGGTCAACACTTTATTTCAACCATGCTGCCGAAAATCCGTCGTTTACGCCAGATGTGCTATGAACGTGGGCTTGACCCGTGGATTGAAGTGGATGGTGGAGTAAAGCCAGACAATGCGTGGCAGGTGTTGGAGACAGGAGCAAATGCGATCGTAGGGGGATCGACAATCTTTAATGCTAAGGATTATGCAGCGACAATTGCTGAACTGCGTTACAGCAAACGACCTGAACCAGTCACCGCTGATGCATAAAGCAAAGATATTTCACGCCTAGGGAAGTCTTTCCAGGGGAAACCCTGTGGACGAGGTGCTGCCGACTGTCTCGGATGAAGCAGGAAGTAAACGCTTTAAGCAGCTTTGTTTTGAGTAGATTTTATAGAGCAGGACATAATGAACTTACAAGGAAAAGTTGCGTTAGTCACAGGCAGCAGTCAGGGAATTGGTCAGGCGATCGCCGCTGACCTAGCGCAAGCAGGTGCAGATATTGTCATCGATTACCGCTCCCACCCGGATGGTGCGAGAGAAACGTTGGCAAAGGTAGAAGCAGCGGGACAGAAGGGGCATATTGTCCAGGCAGATTTAAGTGCGATCAGTGACGTTCGCAAACTTGTATCTGAAGGAATTCATCACTTTGGTAAGCTAGATATTTTGGTAAATAATGCTGGGGTTGATGGAAAAAATGCTGATTTTTGGAACATCACCGAAGCTGATTATGATACCGTTCTTAATCTCAACCTCAAAGGCACATTCTTCACAGCACAAGCATTTGTGCAGCACTTGATTGAAACAAAACGAACGGGTAAGATTATCAACATCAGTTCAGTTCATGAGGAAATGGCGTTTCCCCACTTCACCTCCTACTGTGCTAGCAAAGGCGGTGTGAAGATGATGATGCGGAATTTGGCAGTAGAACTGGGACCGTTGGGAATTACGATCAACAATATTGCGCCCGGAGCAATCGAAACCCCGATTAATACGAAACTTCTAAATGACCCTGTGAAGTTACATTCACTCAAACAAAACATTCCCCTTGGACGCTTGGGAAAACCAGAAGATATTGCGCCAATGGTCACATTCCTTGCGTCCTCCGCTGCTGACTATGTGACTGGAGCCACTTTTTATGTCGATGGCGGACTGATTCGGAATTACCACGAGCAATAGAACTTGCAATGACTCAAGAAGAAACAAGATTGGCAGCCGATCGCGATCGCACTGCTTACTGGAAACGCTGGGGACCCTATTTAAGTGAACGACAGTGGGGTACAGTGCGCGAAGATTACAGCCCGAACGGAACTGCTTGGGAGTACTTTCCTCATGACCACGCCCGATCGCGTGCCTATCGTTGGGGAGAAGACGGCATTGCAGGTATCTCTGATACTCATCAGCAGTTATGTTTTGCGATCGCGCTGTGGAATGGAGAAGATTCTATCCTCAAGGAGCGGATGTTTGGGTTAACGGGGAATGAGGGTAATCACGGTGAGGATGTTAAAGAGTACTACTTCTACTTAGACAATACCCCCACCCACTCCTACATGAAGTACCTTTATAAATATCCGCAGCAGGCTTTTCCTTACACTCAGTTAGTGGAGGAAAACCGTCGCAGAAGTCGGCAAGACTTTGAATTTGAACTACTAGACACAGGAATATTCAATGAAGATCGTTATTTTGATGTATTCATTGAGTATGCCAAAGCATCTCCTGAAGATATTTTGATTCAAATAAAAGTAATCAATCGGGGACCTGAACCTAAAACGCTGCACTTGTTACCAACTTTGTGGTTCCGCAACACTTGGTCTTGGAGTATTGAACAGGAGAAAGAAAAACCTTGGCTAAATGTTAGCAAAATAACGGCTAATTTCAGCGTAATTGAGGCATTCCATTCAACGCTGGGAACACGATGGCTTTACTGTGATGGCATCCCTAATTTATTGTTTACTAATAATGAAACGAATTACGAACGATTGTTCGGAGTTAGCAATTCTTCACCCTATGTTAAAGACGGTATCAATGATTATGTGGTTCAGAACCGCAAGGATGCAATTAATCCTAGTCAAACAGGAACAAAATTCTCGGCTCATTATCAGCTAGTAATCGCTCCTGGTGAAATGCAAACGGTGCGGCTACGGTTGAGAGACTCCCAATCTTCTCTCAACAACGGCAAAACAGAAATCTTGTTTGGGCAGGAATTTGAGTCAATCTTTCGCGATTGCCAAGCCCAAGCAGATGAGTTTTACCACCGGATATGTCCTTTTTCATTATCTGAGGACATGCAAAATGTCCAACGGCAAGCATTTGCAGGAATGCTGTGGAGCAAGCAATTCTATCATTACGTGGTTTATGATTGGCTAAACGGCGACCCGGTAGGTCCCACACCGCCAGCAGAGCGTAAACGAGGCAGAAATCATGAGTGGAGCCATCTATTTAACGATGATATTCTCTCAATGCCCGACAAATGGGAATATCCCTGGTTTGCGGCATGGGATTTAGCATTTCATCTCATTCCTCTAACTATGGTGGACCCAGAGTTTGCAAAACGTCAGTTAAGTGTCTTAACGCGAGAGTGGTACATGCACCCCAACGGGCAACTTCCTGCGTATGAATGGGCATTCAGCGATGTCAATCCACCCGTTCATGCCTGGGCAGCACTGCGAATTTATCAAATTGAGCAAAAAATCTATGGTCGAAGCGATCGAGCGTTTCTAGAGCGAGTTTTCCAGAAATTACTGCTCAACTTCACCTGGTGGGTGAATCGCAAGGATATTGAGGGCAAAAATGTTTTTCAGGGAGGATTTTTAGGATTAGACAACGTTGGGGTATTTGATCGCAGTGCACCGCTACCCAATGGTGGATATATCAATCAGGCAGATGGTACCAGTTGGATGGGAATGTACTGCCTGAATATGTTAACCATCGCACTAGAGCTAGCAAAAGATGATTCAACCTATGAAGATATTGCCAGCAAGTTTTTTGAACACTTTCTTTATATTGCTGATGCCATTGATGGAGTCGGTGAAGCTGAATTAGCCCTCTGGGATGAAACAGACGGATTTTATTACGATGCCTTGCATCTGCCCGATGGTCGTCACTTCTTGATGAAGGTTCGCTCAGTGGTGGGACTGGCACCGTTATTTGCCGTTGCAGCTCTAGAACCGAAGACGCTTGAACGATTTCCCAGTTTTAAACGACGTACCGAATGGTTCATTCAAAATCGCCCAGACTTGACGCAAAATGCTGTTTGTTTAGAAATAGCGGGCGTAAAAACCAGAAGACTGCTGGTGATCGCCGGGCAGAATCAGTTACGGCGCATTCTCCACAGGATGTTAGATGAAAATGAATTTCTTGGATCTTACGGCATTCGGGCACTCTCCAAATTCCATGCGAGCAACCCCTACGTTCTAGAGGTTCACGGCAACGAGTATCGAGTCGATTACGAACCTGCGGAATCCACAACAGGTGTTTTTGGTGGCAATTCTAACTGGCGTGGACCTGTGTGGTTTCCCATGAATTATTTGATCATCGAGTCTTTGCAGAAGTACCATCACTACTTAGGTGATGATTTCAAGGTGGAATGTCCAACTGGTTCAGGTCAAATGATGACGCTTTGGCAAGTGGCGAATGAGCTATCACAGCGGTTGATTCGGATATTTTTAAACGATGCAACCGGACGACGACCTATTTATGGGGGTACGGAAACGTTTCAAACCAATCCGTACTGGCATGACCTCATTCTATTCTATGAGTACTTTCATGGTGACGAGGGGGCGGGCATCGGGGCAAGCCATCAAACAGGCTGGACAGGATTAGTAGCAAAACTCATCCAGCAACATGCAGAATATGGTGGAGACAATCCCCAGTGTAAACTTTCTATGGATTCAATAGTTTCAAGAACAAGTTAGCTAGGGCATTTTACGTCGGAGTGCAGATTTTTCGCTCGTTTTTACCCAACCTGGACTAAATTTTGGCAAAAATTCAGCGTTTCCTTAACTTAGCGCTTAACTTGTCTTTCTTCACCCACAACCACTTCAAAAAAAGCGATATTTAAGTTAATCAATTTTACTTAGATAAAAGCCAAATTACCCAAAGATTTCTTCAAGGTAATCTTTCAAAGCTGTTTCCAGTAATTGAATAGATTTCAAGCAATAAGCTTGTTCGGTATAAAAGATTGCATTTTGGAGGCAGTTCGAATTCTCGCCTGTCAAGAGTTGGGAGTGTTCTGTATTGGAGAATTGCAGGCTCCTGACTCCCGAAGCTCTAGCAATGCAATGTTTTATGAACATCCGCTTATGCAAGCAGACAATAGGGAGATTAACCATGACTGCAATTCGCATTGAAACTGATAGCCTTGGCAAAGTTGAGGTTCCCAGTGACAAACTTTGGGGCGCGCAAACGCAGCGATCGCTCGAACACTTTAGCATCGGAGACGACTTAATTCCACGAGAGATGATTGTTGCCTATGCGGTACTGAAGAAAGCCGCCGCGATCGTTAATCATCAAGCAGGACGATTGGGTGACGAACAAAAGCATCTCATTTGCCAGGTTTGTGACGAGATTTTATCGGGTCAGCATCCGAACCAGTTTCCTTTGCACGTTTGGATGACAGGAAGCGGCACTCAATTCAACATGAATGTCAACGAAGTGATTTCCAATCGTTGCTGTCAATTAGCAGGAAATCCACTTGGCAGTAAGATACCTGTGCATCCGAACGATCATGTGAACATGTCGCAGTCGTCCAATGACTCATTTCCATCGGCAATGTACATTGCGGCAGCACAGAGAGTGAATGAGAAATTGATCCCTGCTGTAAAAGAATTGCGCGATTCTCTCAATGCGAAAGTAAAAGCATGGAAAGAAGTTGTTAAGATTGGTCGCACCCACCTACAGGATGCTACCCCGCTAACATTAGGTCAGGAATTTTCTGGCTATGTGGGACTGTTGGATGATAACCTGGAGCGTTTAGCCGATAGTTTGAAAGGGGTCTATCGGCTGGCGTTAGGGGGAACCGCAGTTGGGACAGGAATCAACTCAACGCCTGAATTTGCAGAAGCCGTGGCAGCGGAAATTGCCCAGCTAACCGGGCTACCTTTTATTACCGCTCCCAATAAGTTTACGGTGCAGGGCAGTCATGATGGACTAGTGATGCTTAGCGGTGCGCTCAAAACTTTAGCAACTTCCTTGTATAAAATTGCCAATGACATTCGTCTTCTCAGCTGTGGACCTCGCTGTGGTCTCCACGAACTCGATATTCCTGCTAATGAGCCAGGGTCATCGATTATGCCGGGAAAAGTCAATCCTACCCAGTGTGAAGCCCTAGCGATGATTGCAGTGCAAGTGATGGCAAATGATGTAGCAGTGACGTTTGGCGGAGGGAGTGGCTATCTGGAAATGAATGTTTATAAGCCGCTGATTATTCACAACATCATGCACTCGATTCGGATTATGACCGATGGATGCCACAACTTTAGTCGGTTTTTGGTGGCAGGAATGCAACCCAACCAGAAACAGATTAATGCCTTTGTCGAGCGATCGCTAATGTTGGTAACTGCCCTCAGTCCGATCATTGGTTACGACAAAGCTTCACAAGTAGCGCACTATGCTCTCGACCACGATCTGACACTTAAGGAAGCCGCGCTGAAGCTAGGGTATATTTCCGCCGAGGAGTTTGACCAGGTGGTTGATCCCGCGAAGATGGTTCATCCTTACGTTGCGAAGCAGTGATTGAGTCCCTGTAAGAAACTGCTTTTAGTGTTGTATTAACATTAGACTTCTTGCATTCATTCAAAAAACGCGAATGTCATTAGTCACGAAACGCAGTGTAGCGTAAGCGCAAAGCGCACACCGAAGTGTTCGCTTTGTGTGCCGTAGGCATACGCGCAGCGTGTCCGTAAGGACTCAGGGACTCAGAATCTCCACTCCTATGTTCTCACTCGGGAAACATGAAAATTCAAGCATTTTTGCAAGAGGTGTATTATTATAAATTATTTATTGACAAAAAAAATAAAAAATGCATAAGGAGTAGAAACAGTTATGACTACCAAAACCAATCTGAACGGCAAGCGCGGCATAGAACTTCTCCACGATCCATCGCTCAATAAGTCTACTGCATATACGGAAGCTGAAGGGCAGGTGTTGGGGCTAGTGGGGCTAGTGCCCGACGTGACCGAATCGGAAGATTTGCAATTGCGCCGCGTTATGCAGCAGTTGGGACACAAGAACACCGATCTCGAGCGCTACATCTACCTGATGAATTTGCTCGACCACAACGAGACCCTATTTTATCGGACGATCATGTCAGACCCAGCGCGGTTTCTGCCCATTGTCTATGACCCGACGATTGGGGAAGCTTGCCTCAAGTTTGGATATATCTTCCGGGGAGCTAGAGGCATGTATTTGTCGATTGAGCGCCGGGGACAGGTGAAGGAAATTCTCCGCAATTGGCCTGTAAAGGATGTGAGAGTTATCTGTGTCACCAATGGAGGACGCATTCTCGGATTGGGAGATCTTGGTGCCAACGGCATGGGCATTCCCATTGGCAAACTCCAACTTTATACGGCGACAGCAGGGGTTCCACCCGAAGGACTGTTGCCCATCTACCTCGATGCCGGAACTAATAACGAGCAATATCTGAACGATCCCCTGTATCTGGGTCTACGCAAAACGCGCCCATCAACGGAAGAACTTTACAGCTTTGTGGATGAATTTGTTGAGGCAGTACAGGAAGTTTTTCCCCTTTGCTGCATCCACTTTGAGGACTGGACGGGTGTCGATGCGGTGCATCTGCTGGAACGCTATCGAGATAAGGTGTCTTGCTACAACGACGATGTGCAAGGTACGGCAGGCATCACCCTAGCTGGCATGATCAACGCGACCAAACTCAAGGGAACGCAACTGAAGGACGAGAAGTATCTGTTCCTGGGGGCAGGCTCGGCTGCGATCGGTCTGGCTAATTTGCTGTGTACGGCGCTGGTGGCACAAGGCATGACGCTCAAGGAGGCGCAGTCACGGGTGTACATGTTCGATATCAATGGACTACTCGAACCGACTCGCACAGACTTGGTAGATTTCCAGAAACCTTATGCACACCCGCACCTACCGACCAAAGACTTTGTTGCGGCAATCGAGAGCATTAAGCCGACAACGATCATCGGTGTCAGTACGGTCGGCGGTGCTTTCACTCAAAAGGTTGTCGAAGCCATGTCGCAGCTGAATGAGCGCCCTGTGATCCTGGCGCTGTCGAACCCAACTGAACATGCGGAATGTACACCCGAACAGGCGTACACTTGGTCGAAGGGCAAAGCAATCTATGCTGCCGGGGTTCAGTTCCCGCCGGTTCACTTCAACGGTCAGACCTTCTTACCAGGACAAGCTAACAATTTCTACATTTTTCCGGCGATTGGATTAGCCATCTATGCTACCGAGGCTAAGCGTGTCTCCGACGAGATGTTCATCGAGGCGGCAGCAGCAGTCGCCGACCAGGTGCCAGTGGAGATGCTCAAGCAAGGACTCATTTATCCACCGCAGTCAAACATCCTTGAAACAGAGATTAAGACAGCAGCGCGGGTCGCAAAGCTAGTGTTTGACAGTGGGCTGGCACGGGTTGATCGACCTGCTGATATAGAGGCATTCATTCGTCAGCACGTCTACAAGCCGGAGTATAAAAAGCTCGTCTAAGAGAAGCGATCGCTATTGTCGGTGTTAATAGCGTATTTACGATATCGTCGGCAGCTTCATCACAAAATCTCGATAGCGGCAGCCCGAGAAGGAGCTGCATTTGTCCTAGTGTCAAGCAGTCAGGAGCATGGAGAAGCAAATGCCACATAAAAATGTTCGCAGCAGGAGAGACTTCCTTATATCAGTCAGTCGGCTTGCCGCTACAGGTTTCGTCGCGTCGGCAACCGCGACCGCAGCCGCCGCCATCGCCAAGTCTGTTCGCCAATTGGAATCCTCGGAAAAGCAGACCGAGGCTACCGCAGAAGAGGTCGCGGACGCGCTTCAAGGCGCTTACGGCTTACACCCTGGTCAACGACGAAATCACACGAAAGGTGTGGGTGCCTTAGGCACGTTCGTCGGTAATCCAGAAGTCAGAAAAATCTCGCGATCTGCGCTGTTCTCTGGAGAAAAACTCGACGTCGTCGCACGCTTCTCCATCGCTGGTGGTGATCCAATGGTGCCTGACGTAGAGAAAAGCCCGCGCGGTATGGCGCTCGAATTCAGGCTACCAGGTGGCAGCCTACATCACATGACCATGATCAATACACCAATGTTCTTTGCTGCCGTACCGCAAACGTTTCTGGACAAGTTTATTGCACTGGCGATTGATCCCGCTACAGGAAAACCGGACTTGGCGAAGTTCAAGCAGTTCGAGTCTTCTCATCCGGACAACGTGCTGCAAACAAAATTCTTGGAGGAAAACAATCCACCCACAAGCTACGCCAATTGTGCATTTTACGGCATTCACGCCTTCAAGTTCATCAATGCTGCAGGCAAGACGACGATCGCCAAATTCCGCTTTGTTCCCCAAGATGGCGAGAAGCAGCTCTCAGATGCCCAGTTGTCATCGATGCCGCGCAACTTTCTCGAGCGGGTACTAATGGAGCGCATGCGCATGGGTCCAGTGAACTGGGACATGATCGTGACGATCGGCGAGCCCGGTGACCCTGAAACCAATCCAACGCTTCTCTGGCCGAGGAACCGTCGAGAACTGAAGGCTGGCACCCTAACACTGACATCGGCAATGCCATCCAACCTAGCTGGCAGTTATAAGATCAACTACGATCCTCTTATCATGGCAGACGGGATCGCACCGACTGATGATCCTGTTCTTCTCTTCCGGTCTCCTTCCTACGCCACATCCTACACAAGGCGGATACGTAATCTGTGACGCTCGACAACAATCTGGGGATATAAAGGTCAGTTTCCCGACCCACGATCAAGACCCGTGTCCGACAGCAAACGGCTGTCTGCCAAACCAATCATCTACCAGAACCTGTAGTCGTCCACAATCACGGTATGGCGTCAAAGGCTTAGTATGATGGCAATCCAGTTAGTAGAAGCTAGATAACTGCGACCCGTGGTTGACCTTCGTCAGTTCACATTGGATAGCGCTGTAGATGCCCACAAAGCGGTGGAGAAAGGAACAGGCGTCAGCAAAATCGGGATCTATGTCAATTAAGCATCCAGAACCATCAATTTCAACAGCAATTAAGAACTTCAATTTCTGAGCACTAGTTTATGGACAATCTCGAATTCACCGCGATCATTGCCATATTTTCTATTTTGGCGGGCTTACTGGGTTCTTTGACCGGGCTAGGAGGAGGAGTTGTGGTTGTGCCACTCTTGACTCTAGGGTTTGGCGTCGATCTACGATATGCGATCGGCTCTGCTTTAGTTTCTGTGATTGCCACCTCTTCTGGAGCTGCGATCGCCTACGTCCGAGAAGGGTACAGCAATATTCGCGTAGGCATGTTTCTAGAAGTTGCTACGACGTTTGGAGCCGTGACTGGGGCGCTAATAGCAGCAAAGGCTCCTACCAGAGTGATTGCGATTATCTTTGGGTTGGTAATGTTAGCATCAACGTATTTAACCAATCGACCGCATCAAACGCAAGCTGTCAATCTTCCAGTCGATCCCTTGGCAGCACGCTTAAAGCTAGATGGCAGCTACCCGAGTTCGGAAGGCGAACAGTCCTATCACGTTCAACATGTTCCGGGTGGATTTGCTGTCATGCTGATAGCAGGAATACTCTCTGGCTTGCTCGGTATCGGTTCTGGAGCGCTCAAGGTGCTAGCAATGGATCAGGTCATGCAATTACCGTTTAAGGTTTCTACAACCACGAGCAATTTCATGATTGGGGTGACAGCCGCCGCTAGTGCTGGAATTTATTTCAGCAGGGGTTACATTGATCCTGGTCTATGTATGCCTGTGCTGCTGGGCGTACTGGTTGGAGCATGGTGCGGAGCTAAAGTGCTAGTGCGGGCTAAAGTCAAGGTGCTTCGTATCATTTTTAGCATCGCCATTCTAGCAGTTGGCATTGAGATGATTTATAACGGCATCACGGGAGGAATTTAACACATGGCAAGCACCCGCCGATGGACAGACCAACAGGTTGAAATCACAATCAGTATTCTTTTACGGATTGGAGTGACTCTAGCAGGGGCGATCGTTGTTGTCGGAGGTATCCTCTATCTGATTCATAATGGTCGTGATATTCCTAAAGATCACATCTTTCGAGGAGAACCCGCAGATCTCCGCCAAATTCCTGGAGTTCTCAACGATGTGCTGGCATTGCGAGGGCGAGGCATCATTCAACTCGGCATTCTGCTATTGATTCTAACTCCTGTTGCACGAGTTGCTTTTTCAGTGTTCGCGTTTTGGCAACAGCGCGATCAACTCTACATAATCGTCACATTAATTGTGCTGGTGGTTCTCATCCACGGTCTTCTGGCAACAGGATAATTTGTCAGTATTTCAAACGGATCAGCTAATCTCAGTAAATTGAAAACTTTTTTAGAAGTCCTGCTATGTCAACATTTCAGCAAAATGCCAGGACACTACATTTACAAAAAGACGGCGGGGAAGCTCGCTCCTTTTAGGGGCGGGAGGAACCGCCGCCCACCGTCTTGGGGCAAGGGGCATGGGGAACAATCCAATGCCCTATGCCCGCGAAATCCCACTGCCAAGAGGCGTGGGATGAGCTTGAAACCTATTAATGACCATTGAGCGTCGGTACAGCTAGCTACCTTGTTGGCAAGGGCTGAAACTCTTATCTTTACGTTTGTTTCCGAAAGTTTGTGATTTCCTGAATTTGGTTCAATATTTTTCAACGCAAAAAATTATACCAATTTGAAAAAAGAATACGACAGATACACATTGCCAAACCCTGATTATATTTATATCTAATTAGGACTTATACCAATTCTCTGTAAACTTGCACTACATAATTACCTCTCTCTTCCTTGGCGTACTTGGCGTACTTGGCGGTTCATTTTTTAATATTGAGTACATCTTCATGGAGAATTGGTATTACACACTGTACAGATTGAGCATCATGTGTATGAACGCGCATTCAGTGGGAAAGCGACCACAACTTGTAGGGTGGAGAGAAGTCCTGTAGGCTCAGATCTTGCACCTCTGGGTACAAACCCAGGGAATGTAAAAATATACGCAATAAGGCTACCTGATTTTTGTTAGCTTTTATCGCTAAATTAAGGGTTTTAATTTAATACTGAGTTATTCAATTCCATCAATTTTTCTTGGTGCAACATCTGAGATGCCGTACTCTGGCTTTAACGCATCCTAGAATTTAACATTTACTTTATAATTTATCTCTAAACCTATTACCCTTATACCAAATACACCCTTGTTCTGATTTAGCGCAGCTTCATACAGAAATGGTATAAGCAAGCCGTACTAAGGTTTGAATTTGGATTCCAACTTTAGTTGAAGCCAACGTTCAATTTTAAGATGGATTGATTTATCAATCACTCTATTGTGCCAAAGTTTCAACTCTTAGTGGACGACAACTTAAAGTTAATTACATATATTGAATTCATACAAATATTGAAAGTGAATGACGCATGCGATTGAAGATCACTAGCTTCTTGAACCAATGATGTTCGCCAAAACCTCCCTGCATTTCTTAAGCGCCGTAATGAATCCAATGAAGACTGATAGTTGGTAAGATTGTGTATTACTCAAATTCCTCAATTTTGAGTCCAGTCAAACTTTGAAATACGCGAGGTCTATATGGATAGCTATGTATATACCCCTGATGGCATAGCTTTGGGGCAACAGAAAGCCTTGGCTTCTAAACTAGACTATTTTCGCTTCAGTCTATTACTGATCCTTTTTATCGCGCTGAGCTTATTAGTGTGCTATCCATTACCTGTTTATGCAGATAATCTGTCTGTGAATGATGCGTTGAATCAGGCAATGATTTCAATGAATACTGTCATGTCTAGTACTCCTATGATTACTAATCCAGATATTGATTTTGCTGTCATGATGATTCCTCATCATCAAGGAGCAGTTGAGATGGCGAAGGTCGAGTTACGATATGGAACCGATTCTCGTTTACGCCGATTGGCTCAAGAAATTATTGTGACTCAGCAATCGGAAATTGCATTAATGTAGCTTGTTCTGGAGCATGCATTGTCCGCTTAATCTTCATCATCTACCTAAGCATAAGCCGTTCGTGCAATTATTCTTTACAACTGTAAAAGGTAGTCTTGTGGATGTTTTCTCACCGTCACTTTTTCACCTTTTCTGATAACCATACCGCTTCACTTTGATATTTAATACGGGAGGAATCTTCATGAAGCTTAGTATAATCATTGGTTTTGTCGTTGCAATTCTACTCAGCATTGTTGTCCCTACCCTGGTAAATCAAGCTCCTTTTGCAGTTTGTATACAGAACATTCGAGTGAATTTTCATGACCGCGTTTACACAGCAGACCAAACCTCCAACACTGTCTCTGTTCATAATCCACAAACCAATCAACTTTTGGGAGTCATTCGTTTGGGTGAAATAACACCAGAAAATCTCAGTTTGTAGCAAATAATTCAGCGATTCAACGACGCTATTTAGCAATCGTCCTCATTAAAAATGGCATCGCGGAACACCTATGCAGGTTCAACTTGGGCTAGAGGCAAAGTGATGTCCCCAGCCCTGGAGGGTAGACCGATTGTAGATAAATCAACAATGCATTTCGGTGTTGCCCATATCAACGAGACATTCGCAAGCATGACCGCAGCGGGGATGATGAGCGCGGATGATGTTGCACAAGTCATCTATAATCACGACCGACGGCACGGATCAGCTTCACTATTTAATTAATGATGACAAGCGGGGCTTCATTAAGGCTAAGCAAGAGATGCCCGACCAGCGCTACATCAAATTTATGAGGCTGCAGTTCTTATAAAGCGTCTGACTAAACCAGGCATAGACTTTCACTCCTTCAACAGGGCTCGACGAATGCTTAAAGGCTATGAAACGATAAACATGATTCAAAAAAGACAGATACAAGGTGTCGAATGAAAAAATGTTCAGGTACAGGCAGAATTTGTAGCTCAAATTTTTGGATTGGTTGCTTGAGCGAGTCTTAATGAAGTCAATCGCTTCTCCATAAGCAGTTTTTTCAGCACAACCTGAATTTCCTGAGCTTAAAACTGTTTTGTAGGTAGTTAAGAAAACCAAAACTAAAACGCCATCTTTACTAAATTTCCTTAGAATTTGAGGTTAAATCCATGTATCAACTTCAAACTTCCCGGACTTCCACCCTAACTCCAGTTGCTCTTCACCAACAACCAAACAAACTGCATTCCTCCCAGCATAACACATCAGTTGCTGCTCAACCTGTCAGCCTCATTACTCAAGTAATACCCAAACCACAAAATCTTTCCACAAACAAATCTCGTCGACGTGGGGTAGTCCTTACCGAGCAAGGCTGGCAGAAACTGCTGCAAGCTGAAGTTATCTACAACCACTATGGCGAACGTTACAGTTTTGAAGAACTTAGCGGACGCGCCCTACTCGACCCTCGAACCGTCTGCCGAATTATTGATCGAGAAGTTGGCGTTGACAGGCGCAGCCTAAACATTTTTTTCAACGCTTTCAACCTTAAACTTGAAACTGGCGACTATATCATTCCTGCCAGGAATAAACGGCATAAGCGCCAAAGCATACAAATCCAAGCTGAAGAGCAGTTTCTTTCTGCTTCAAGCCGTCTCAACTCTCAAGAAGAATTGACAACTCTCAAGCAGCAAATAATAGCAAATTGCCAGCTTTTAGCCAGATTACTTGGTTTAGCTGAAACAAGCCAAACAACTTTAACAGTAAACCTTTCCGCTTATGCTCAACCGCAACTAGAGATAAATCTGCGCCAGCACTATAACCTTAATTTCTAAACTGAGATCTTACATGCTTTTGCAACAGTGAGGAGGCGAAGCCTCGAAACCCTCGTTACCAGGTTCAACCTGGTAACGAGATATTAGAGTCTCTGGCTCTTGTACTTACCAAATTAACTCGGAAAAAGCAAATAATTTGACTAGAAAAAATCACTCCACGCAACGCAAGCTGAAAGTCTGAGAGTGCAAACATTACGTGTGAAATATTGGAAACAGATTCGTGATATAAAGCCCGAAGACTTGATTTTTATCGATGAAACGGGAGTTAACCTGGCAATCGTCAGAACATATGCACGGGCTGTTGAAGGACAACGTGCATATCGCGAACGTCTTTATTGGCTAAGGGTTCTAAAATGTGTTTCTTAAGAACATTCCTAGGCTCAGATCTTGCACCTAACCGTATAACCCTGGGTTTAGTCAAAAGTAGCGCAATAAAGCGGAGAGTGTTTTTCTTGTCTTTTATCCGTAAAATAAGGGCTTTAGGATTAGTACTGTGTGCCAAAAATACATCAGTTTTTATTGATATAACATCTGAGTAGATTTATTCACTTCATCCGCTTTTCTCATAAGAAAAAAATGATTAACATAACCTTAACAGGCTTATCTTGCCTGGTTATAACTGACAACTAGGTAGAAAATAAATATAGTTACAGCAGTATAAGTGAGCAAAGCTCAATCAAATAAAAAAAAATATTGAAATTGGTTGGCGTCATTATGCAAGTTACAACAAAGGCTTTAACTGGAGTTTTAAATCCCTCTTCGCAAAAAATAAATACTGACTTACAATCTTTGCCATCTTCAAAAATAGCTTCACAAATAGAAGATTTTTGTCAAGTTCAAATAGAATATTTGCTCTCTAAATTTCCTATTCACTGGTGTCGAATTATTTATTTCGACCCATTTTTAGAGGGTCATCAAACAATTACCCGTTGCGTCCAAGATGGGTTTTTTTCTAAAAAACTTTTAACTCATTTGAATTTAGAAGAATGGTTGGTAGATTTTTATCCTGCTTTTACTGTTAATGAAGTTAACTTATCCCATCTTACAACATCATTTTGTTACATCTGCCCCATAGGGTATAAAAACCAAAAACCTGAATATATTCTGATATTTGCTCACGAACCTCTCTCCCCAAGTTTGCAGCAGGACGTTAGGCAGTCTGCAATCTTACTCAGCAAGCATTTGGACATTTATTCTGAATCTCGGCAGCAAAAAGCTGAAATTCAACTTCTCGAACATATACTTCAGCGTGCTGGTCATCAGTTACGTCATCCTTTAACGATGATTAGTCTTTATGCAGAAAATCTCTACTTGGGATTACCTAGCGGTTCTTCCCAAGAACAAGCAGCAATTATTCGTGAAAGCATACAAGATTTAGATACAAATTTAACTGAGCTTATTTATTGCGGTCAGAAGGAAAGATTAAGAGTTGCTCTTCATGACTTAAGAAGTCTAGTGATTGAAACTATTCAGGGATTAAAACCTTTAATTGAGCAGAAGCAACTGCAAATCTGTTATCCTGACACTTCTACTATTCTGGCAATTGACTCTTTGCAAATGAAGCAAGTTTTTGACAACTTACTTAGCAATGCGGTTCACTTTAGCCCTGTATCAGGAATTATTAGCTGTAATTGGCAAATTTTTCAAGATGAGATACTGATTTGGATTTCTGATCAAGGAGTAGGACTATCTTCAGACGACATTCAAAAAATCTTTACTCCTTTTTATTCTCGTCGTCCAGGAGGTACTGGACTTGGTTTAACTATTGCTAAAAAAATTGTTCTTGACCATCATGGAAACCTTTGGGCGCAAAATTCACCAGTAGGGGGAGCACAGTTTTTTATAAGCTTACCTCGATCTACATCTTTTTAAGAGGGTTTTGATATGATAACTAATGAAAAACTTCCAGTTCTTCTTGTGGATGACGATCAACGCTTTCGTCAGGGGTTGCACACTCTCCTTAATTTTTATAGTAACAGCGGACAATTACCGTTAGAAGTGGTGGCAGAAGCTGCATCTACAGAACAAGCGGTAAGCCTTGCTACTGAAAAACAACCAGCCCTCATCCTTCTCGATTTAGAATTAACTGCGGGTGACGGAATTACAACTCTTCACCGCTTAAAAGAAACATCTTTTGTTGGGAAAGTTGTAGTCTTGTCAGCTCATCAAGAAGATAATTTCATCTTTCAAGCCATGCAAGCAGGGTCTGTAGGTTATGTCTTTAAAAATCGTGTGGCTACTCAATTGTGTGAGGCAATCACTACTGCACTCAAGTCAGAGATTTATTTACCTACAGAGGTTGCTAGTGGTTTTTTCCGCCGATTCCACGCCTATTCAGAGGCTTCTATTAGAACCCGTCAAAAGCTTCACCTTACAGAACGGGAACAAGAAGTTCTGTACTGGTTAGTACAAGGGGATTCTAATGAAGAAATCGCTAAACGTTTGTATGTTACGGTAGCTACGGTTAAAGCTCATTTAACAAGCATTTTTGAAAAGTTGCAGGTGACTAGCCGTACCCAAGCAGTTGTAGCTGCACTAAAACTAGGTGTAATTAGTAATAGGGAGTAGAAAGTAGGGGCGGGAGCGTATATAACGACTAAAGCGTGAAAGTTTCTCAATCCAAAATTTAACATCTAAAATCTAAAATGGTATCAATTGAGCCTCGTTATAAAGAATACTTTTGTTCGCGCAATGCACCTTTAAACTGCGATCAACTCCAGAAGACAATGCAGGAATTCCCAGAGGCTAAGTTTTGTTTGGAATGCGGTTTTCCTGCTCTATTACCACAAAAAACTGAAATTAAAGGTAGTCGAGGCACTTATCAAATAACTGGTCTTTTCGGCTCTCGGGGTATGGGTCGTTTATATTTAGGAAGACAGATGGCTGATAGCCAACCTGTAGTCATTAAAGAATATTTGTTACCTTCGCGTTCTTTTAATGCAGACGAGGCTCGTCAACGTCAAGATACATTTTTACGTGTAGCAGGGGTAAGCCCAGCAGATGGCAGAAACCAAGATTTTCGTCTGTTCAGCCCTTGGGAAGTCATTGCCGACCTGCAGCAAAAACGCTGTTATACAGTTAGTCAGGGTAATTTAGAAACCTCGCAGACTTTGAGTCAATATTTGATAGAAAAAGGCGCAATGAGAGCTTCTCAAGTGCGCGAAGTACTCAATCAAGCTTTACAAACCCTGCAATTCTTGCATACACAAAAACTTCGCTTTCCTTCAGGTCAAGTACAACAGGGCATTGTTCACGGCAATATTAACTTGAATAGTCTCTTAATTGTACAAAATGATCTGCAATATTTTGTTATATACTTTTGCGACTTAGCTATTTGGGAGCGCTTATTTGAACCAGCAACTTTTGCCCAACCTTTAACTCCCAACCCTCAGCAAGATCTAGAGGAATTGGGACGAGTCGCTTTTTATCTATGGGTGGGAAAGTCCGTAGATCCTGCCTCTAATCAACCTCTCGATCCTAGAAACGAACAGCTATGGCCCAAATCCAGCCCTGATTTAAAGCAGTTCATCTATCGCTTAATGGGCATAGAAACTCCTTTTGAGAGTGCTGAAACTGCTCGTCTAGCCTTACTGCAATTTCCTTTGGAGAATCAAATTACCAGTTTTACTAAAGTTGCACCTGAGGAAGAGAAAGAAAAACGTTTTCGGACACCACTCATTCTAGTTATCCTTTTAGGTATTATCACTTTACTATCACTTGGCGGAATCATTTGGTATTTTTTAGGGCGTGGACGAGTACAAGAAGAAGATTTTGCAGAATTTAATCAACTTGTGCCTAGTTTTACTGATGTCAATGGTGTTCCTTCAGGAGTGTTTACTTACACTGGAGAAACAGAAGGGACATGGAGTGTCGTCTTAAAAGTACGCCCAACTAGCGAACTGACTTTCGCACAACTATTAAACACGCCTAAGCCGGATGCAAACGCACAGTTTAACTATCAACCTGTGCCTTCTCCTAATATACAAATGAAGAGTGAACCTATAGAAGAAGTAAAAAAAGGTCAGGCACAGTTTGCGATGACCAGTTTAGTAGAGAATTTATCAAACGATCTAGCTGAAAAACAAATTGCTTATGATGGATTACTTGTATTTGTTGCTTTTAGTAAGAAAGATGCAAACCTTCCCAAGGTTCTTAATGGGCAAATTACTCTCGATCAGCTGCGCCAAATTTATACAGGTCAGATTACCAATTGGCAGCAGCTTGGCGGTCCAAATCTTCCTATGAAACCTTTTGCTCCAACTGAGCCTGAAGCTGTGCGAGAATTTGAAAAAATTGTGCTGCAAGACGACCCACAAAAGATTGCTCAATACAAAGCAATAGCTACAACACAAGCGACTGAACTGACTCAGCAACAGATTATCACTGCGTTTGACACAGGGCAAGCTGGCATTATCAGTTATGGCATTCTTAGTAAAACCTGGAACCAGTGCGCAGGCTATCCCTTAGCTTTAGTTAATGGTGATAAGCCTCCCAGCCAAGCCCTTTTCCGACTTAATGGTCAACCAATCACTCCATCAGATAACATATGTGACAAAGACAATCGCTTAGATATTAAAACTTTTACAACCGGGAGTTATCCGTTAAGCTATCCTCTGGCAGTGGTATACCCTCACAACAATAGTCTTCCACCTGCAGGAGCGAAATTTGCTGAGATATTAACGACCCGTCAAGGTCAATGTCTCATTAATAAAGTAGGACTTGTTCCTTTACAGCCGGTACCTGATAAATATTTAAACTCTTATGACTGCAAATAGATGTCCAAATCCTAGTTGCGAATTTTTTAACCGCATATTGCCCAACAATGCAAAAGTCTGCCCTATGTGTGGCACTCCTTTGGGCAACGTGGTTCCTCCGCCTTCTGCTGAAAATCAGACTCCTTCTGCTGAAAGGCAACTACCTGAAGCAGTCCCATCTGCAAAATCCCCAGCTTCTTCACCACCTTATCAAGCACCACCACCACAGCCTGCCCCTAGCCCACCTGCTTATCAAGCACCACCACCACCACAGCCTGCCCCTAGCCCACCTGCTTATCAAGCACCACCACCACCACAGCCTGCCCCTAGCCCACCTGCTTATCAAGCACCACCACCACCACACCCTGCCTCCAGCCCACCTGCTTATCAAGCACCACCACCACAACAACCTACCTCCAGCCCACCTGCTTATCAAGCACCACCACCACAACAACCTGCCTCCAGCCCACCTGCTTATCAAGCACCACCACCACAACAACCCGCTCCCAGCCCACCTGCTTATCAAGCACCAGCAGCATCACTTGCTCATACTCCACCTCCTCATTTAACTGCTCAACCAACCTTAAAGCTAATTCATTCCTCCGGAAAAGAATTTCGCCTACATGGAGAAGAGGGTTACATTGGTCGGCAAAGCACTGCCAATCCAGCATTACCAGAAATTGACCTCTCTGGTATTCCTAATGAAGGTATAGTTTCCCGTTCCCATGCTCGAGTTTACTGGGATAAATCTCAAAATGCATATATGTTAGTTGACAATAATAGTCGAAATGGAACTTATTTAAATGACAAGTTTCTTTCTCCCAGCATTCACTACCGTCTCAATCACAAGGATTCGTTACAACTTGGTCAAGAGAGGCTGGTATGTTTCACAGTTTCGTTGACCGATAACTAGCAATTACTTACTGGTCACTAGTCACTGGTTACTGTTCACTATTCCAACCGAATTCGACTTTTGGCTACTTCCCAATTTTGATGCAGTGCTTATAGTCTTGTAATCAAGATAGTTTTTTCTTTCTGTTTGTTTTCTTTAAATTATGAGTTTAAAACAAATGCAGCTTTCTTTAACACCAATGACTGCATTGGCTAACGAAGCAGAATACACTGCAATGCTTGCACTAGCAAAAAGTTACCTTGACGATCCGTTGCTCTTAAACCAACTTGCTGATAGGGTGTATGCAATCTTTCTGGAAGATATGCGGTGCCAGCGAGAACGAGTGAGCAACTATGGTAAAGAAAGGTGGTTGTAATGGTTACTAATTCTTCTAACGATATAAACGGCAATAGTAAATCTGAACTTAATTATGTTACAACCAATCGTTTCTATATAGAAATAGGAGGTTCCATAGCTGCATCTTTTACAGAATGTTCTGGGTTAGGCGTTCAAATTGAGAAAGAAGTTTATTTTGAAGGGGGTGTGAACGACCAACAACGCGTTTTTTTAGGTCACTCAACGTTTTCAGACATAACTTTCAAACGAGGTACTACAGACGATTTGAATTTTTGGGAATGGCTCAGTGAATTATTTGAAAACAAACCAATTAGTCGGCGTAATGCGAACATTATCACGTTCAATCAAGCAGGCGATATCATGAAAAGCTGGACGCTCATTGGTGCTATTCCCATAGCTTGGAAGTCGTCAGATTTGCAAGCAGATGGAAGTGGTGTTGTCATTGAGGAATTAACTCTGGCTTTTGAGGGCTTGAAAGCTGGCAAAAAAGGAGGAGGAGGTAATAAAACAAAACGTACCGCAACAGGAGAATTTTCTAGTTCCTGATGTATTTAACGCTTGTCCTCGTTAATCACTATGCAAATTATTTAACCGTTACTTCCAATGACAACTCCATTTATTGGAATAGGAACTTCTTTATCTCCACCCAAATTTTTATTGCAGAGAAAGTTTGCTTTTCCACCTTTACTGCCCAAATCAAGACAGGCTTTGTCTTTTATTCAAAAAGTAAGTTTATCCCGCTCCGAACCATTAAACATCTCTTTGGTAAATTTTCCTACGTCCGTCAACAATTTAGTAATGAGAGAAAGTGCGGAACTTTCATCTACTGAATTTCAAACACATCAGATGAAAGACGAAAGAAAAGATAAGACATATTATCAACAAGTAGATTTTCCCGCTCATATTGATACAAAGACAGGTAACCAATATTTTACCGAATTACCAGTTTCAAAGCCAACGCAATCTAAAGCTAATAAAAAACAAGTTAAGTCTAAAACCAGTAAAAAACAATCTAAATCTAAAAAGGCGGTAAAGGATACTACCGTTACACAAAAAGTTTATCAATCCTTTGGTCAGATAACTAGTACCAGTAATACCAATGATGATAATAGGAGCAAAGAAGCCTCAGTCTCTCTAGATACTACTGCTAATATTGAATCATTCATAGGCGATCGCACTCAAACTGCAGCCCCAAACATTAATTCAAGCAATGCCACAGTTGACTCTACTGAGATTACTAATACAGCTTCCGATACTTCAGTTGTACAAGCTGCACTGATATCACCAACGACACAACCGAAAATTTCCACACCCAGTACACCTGTTGAAAGTGGACAAGAATCGCTTGCGGCAACGACATTACAACAGCAACCAACTCTGAGTGAAATTCACACTTCATCTGCACAAGATACCAGTTCAGATAACCGGGTAATTGAACCTTCTGCGCCTACTCACTCAGCCAATCCCATAGTGGATGTGGCTAGCAATTTGGATACTCCAGTTGTACAGGCAGCGCCGATACAACCAACGACACAACCGAAAATTTCCATACCCAGTACACCTGTTGAAAGTGGACAAGAATTGCTTGCGGCAACGACATCACAACAGCAACCAACTCTGAGTGAAATTCACACTTCATCTGCACAAGATACCAGTTCAGATAACCGGGTAATTGAACCTTCTGCGCCTACTTACTCAGCCAATCCCATAGTGGATGTGGCTAGCAATTTGGATACTCCAGTTGTGCAGGCAGCAGCGATACAACCAACGACACAACCGAAAATTTCCATACCCAGTACACCCGTTGAAAGTGGACAAGAATCGCTTGCGGCAACGACATCACAAGAGCAACCAACGCTGAGTGGAATTCACACTTCATCTGCACAAGATACCAGTTCAGATGACGGGGTAATTGAACCTTCTGCGCCTACTCAGTCAGCTAATCCCATAGTCGATGTGGCAAGAAATTCCGATACTCCAGTTGTACAGGCAGCAGCGATACAACCAACGACACAACCGAAAATTTCCACACCCAGTACAGCCGTTGAGAGTGGACAAGAATCGCTTGCACCTATTATCCCTAACCTTAAGGTGTCAAATGCAAGTGGAGTCAATGCTAAAGATACTCCAAGCGTTGACGTGTCGTCTGATGATATAACTGAAGACGAGAAAAAGTTTCCTTCGACAGGAGCAAATCAAAACCCTGCTTTCGACATGCCACCACTTCAAGGTTACGCTGTTGGTGGACATGTTGCAGCGTCCAGTACCCCAAATAAACAGCAAATTGCAGCTTCAGATACTGTACCTGCAATGCTTACTCCTGGTGAATTTGTGGTTAATGCCAAAGATACACAAAAAAACCTGAGTTTGCTGAAGCACATCAACAGTGGTAATACAATACCAAACCATTTACAAACCTTTCGTTTATCGGCAACGACACGTGCGGAACAAGAAGATGTAGCCTCAGCAGATACCTCTACTAAAGTCGAATCTTCACAGGGGAATTTTATACAACAAAAAAGTTCCAAACTCGGCTTACCTAAAATGTTAGGTTCTCTAGGTTCATCTTCTTTGCAATCGAAGACTGAAAAACAAAGCCTTTCAATGCTCAGTTCTGTTCAGTCAAATTCAATTGAAACCAAAATGCCAGAGGTGAACAAAAGTACAATTCATTATTCTTTAACTCCTCTAATTTTTAAAAAGCAAATTCCTAGTCCTAGTACTGATTCATCTTCCAATGATTTTAATCCGCCTTCCCAATGGTCGAACATTGAAGAATTATTGAATGGAAATAATAGTACTGCCAACTCTATTGGATTTACTTCCTCCAAACCTAATAATGGGGAATCTCATCCCCAGAAATTAGCAAATTCTATAAAGTCAAAATCGTTAAGAGCTTTTACAAATAAACAGGCTCAAATTAAGGGCTTTGCTAAAGGTGGGCAAGTTACAGCTAATGACACGCCAACTATAATACAGCCTTTTACAGAAACCTTAGAAAGGCCTTCCTCGCCAACGAGCAAAATTGATGATAAATCTTCTAAACTTGTTGAAACACTAGCTCATGAAGTCTATTACTGGCTGCGGCAGAGATTAGAGATTGAGCAAGAGCGTTATGGCTTTTACTCTGGTCGTGGTCGTATACCTTGGTAAATTGCAATCACTCTACTATAGGAGAAGTATTCAAATGCCACTTGAAAAAGCAATACTAAAGGTAGTTTCTGGTGACCCATTGTCAGATCCATCTGCCAAAGATATTAAATTTATGTTTAATCCCACAGAAATGAGTTTCACAAGGTCATCTAGTTGGGATTATGACAGCGGTGCTAGGGGACATGGTCTGCTACCTAAAGTAAATTTTTCTGGAATCAATCCTTATAGTTTATCCCTTAACAAGCTTGTGTTTGATACTTATGAAACTAAAGGCCAAGATCCTACTGGGAAAAATTTGAGCGATATTATCGAAAATATTAAAAAAGGTGTAAGTGGCCCAGATGGTGACAACAAACGCCCGCCTATTTATATATTGTCCTGGGGGGGTATAGAGTATTTTTACTGTGTAATGACTAAGTTAACTTACACCTTCACCATGTTTTTACCTAATGGCACACCTGTGCGGGCTTTAGTAGACATAGATTTACAAGAAGTTGATGCAACAAATTTACCAGGTATAAAGGGCAAGGGCACAAGCAGTACCAAATCTCGCCAAGGAGGACTCTCTCCACTGAAGAAACCAAATGCCTCTACAAGTGGAAGCAGATCTAAAAGAGGAAGCACACCTAAAAGTGGAAGTAAAGGTGTAATAAATAAGAATAATGCTGGACTTAAAAAGAAAAAATAATTGAGTTAATGATTGAGTTGGAAAAGAGTAACCTGTCTTCAAGTGAATAGGTTAGTACGGAAAAATATCATCTTATAAATAAATATTAATATGCTGTTTTTTCTAATAAATAGTAACTCTAACCACCAATCACACAAAATTATGTTTCTTTGCTTCAAATAACTTAGTTTTTCATTGTTGTCATTCACAATTGCTAGTTATGTCTAATCAAAGTCTTTATTTGTCTCGTCCATTGCTAAAAATTAATGGTAAACCTGCTCCTCCTGAATTAGTTGAGGACATAATAGAGATATCTGTAGAAGAAAGTTTGCATTTACCATCAATGTTTACGTTAGTAGTACATAATGTTTATGATTCGGCAGATCAGGAGGACAAACAACCTTGGAAAAATGAGAAGTATTTTAAAATTGGTGATTCCTTAGATATTGGTTTTGCTACTAGTACAACCAAGTCTTCGGAATTTAGTAAGGAAGAACAAAATTACTTAATTCAGAAGGGTGAAATTGTAGCGATCGAAGTATCTTTTACAGATAAATCCGATGCTCCCATTATTATTCGCGGTTATGATACTGCTCATCGCTTGCATCACGGTCGTCACAATCGCTCATTTTTAAACCAGACTGCTGGGGAAATTGTTAAAAAAATTGCACAAGAAGTGGGGATAAAAGTTGATCAGGTGGATAACAAGGGTGTGCCGTATGATTATCTGTTTCAAGAAAATCAAACGAATTGGGAGTTTTTACACGAACTGGCTGCCCTTAATGGCATGGAACTCTTTGTTCAAGACAATAAGTTAAACTTTCGCACACCCTCTAGTAAACCTTCTCTAAAGCTAAAATGGTTAATCGATATTACTCATTTTCACCCTCGCGCCACAAGTGCTCAGCAGGTAAAGAGTGTAGAAGTACGCAGCTGGGACTACACGAAAAAGCAACCCATAATCTCAACAGCTAGCTCAGAAAAAGTTGTTACTAAGACTAGTATTGGTCAAGGGAGTAGCACTAGTAGTGATTTTCATCTTAAGCAACCTCCCGAAATGATTGTTGTAGATAAACCTGTGTCCACTCAACAGCAAGCAGATGTGATCGCTCAAGCTTTGTGTAATGAGCTGGGAGGGGACTTTATTAGTGCAGATGGAAGAGCTGAAGGGAATCCTCAAATCCGTCCAGCACAAATTATAAGTTTGGAGGGAATTGGTGACTTGTTCAGTGGCGATTATTATGTCACTGAAACACGCCACCTCTATAGGGAAAGAGTTTATAAAACTGAATTTAGCGTGAGGGGGCTACGCAGCAACAGTTTGCTAACAACTATAGCCCCACCAGTACGTCTACGACCAGCACAGACTTTCTTAACTGGTATTGTCACTGATAATCATGACAAGCAGAACATGGGTAGGGTTAAGGTAAAGTTTCCTACGTTGTCTAACGAGAAAGACAGCAGTAATTGGGCTAGGGTGGTAGGTCTTGGTGCTGGGCAAAACCGAGGATTTTACTGTTTGCCTGAAATAGGGGACGAAGTTCTAGTTGGTTTTGAACACGGTAATATCACGCGACCCTATATTATTGGTGCGGTTTGGAATGGTCCGGATACTCCACCTGAAGCAGTAAAGGACACGATTCACAACGGCAAAGTGCGGCTACGAACCATTAAAACTCGTAGAGGTCATACTATTGAATTTGTAGAAGAGGATTTAGGGAGTGGGACTGAAGACAAGAACTGTGCTGGGGTCTATATCCGTACCTTTGGTAGGCATCATGTAAGCATGAAAGACTCGCCTTCTGCAAAAGGGGTCACTATTCAAACTTCTGGGGGACACCAGATTAACTTAAATGATACTCCTCAAAAGTCAATTGAAATACGAACTAGTAGAGGTCAACACCTAACTTTTGATGATGAGGCAATGACAGTGACCTTGCAAGCAGGGGGTATCATCAATATCCAAGCAGCAGCGGAAGTCAGTATAAACGCGGAAGGTACTGTTGCTATTAATGCAGAAGCTGCTGTTGCTATTACTGCCGCATTTGAGATGAACTTGAAAGCTGCATCAATTACTATGGAAGCTGAATCAATTGCTATGGTAGCTCCTATTGTGATAGTTAATGGCGTACCACTCGGGTAAAAAAAGTGGTCTTCACTCTTTAAAAGGTATAAATCAAGGAGAATATATATGTCTTTTTTTACTAAACGGGTTCGGACACAACGTTTAATAAGTCTGGGATTTTTTAGTGCAATCTTGGCTGTATCTATCACTACTATTAATAGTACGAGGATATTAGCTTTTGATAGTCCTAATTCTCAAGTTACAACTAAGTATGGTCAACATATAACACAGCCGAATTTGTATGCGATTAACTCATTTGACAAACAGTTTGTAACCGCAGCAGCCCAAGGAAATTTAGCAGAAGTAGAAGTTGGAAAACTGGCATTGAAGCAAGCAAGTAAAACAGAGGTAAAACAGTTTGCTGAGCGTATGGTTCAAGACCATACGCAGGCATATAACGAACTCAAAGTATTAGCTAGGCAACAGAATATTACTTTTCCAGCAGGTATAGGGAAGCAAAATCAAGCAACGTTAACAAATCTGTCAAAACTTTCAGGTTCTGCCTTTGACCAAACATACATGAATAATATGGTGGAAGCTCATATAAAGACTCTGTCCTTATTTGAGCAAGAAGCTCAGCAGGGTGAAGACCCAGCTTTAAAGGCTTGGGCTGCAAAGATTGTGCCAACAGTTGAAGAGCATTTACAAATGGCACGCTCTATTGTAGGGAATGATAACGGAATGAATAAGTAGCCCTATTTCATTCAAGCTTTAATAAGAAAGAACTCAGGAGTCAGAACCATCGTTCTGTACGACTGGGTGGTGAGGCGCGTAGCAAATGGTGGAGTTTTACTTACAGCGCTTTTCAAGTAAATAAACCACCGGGTAGAGGCACAGAATTGCCGTCCGTGCCCGTACGAAAATCTCTGGTTCAATGAACTGAAAATAGCTGTAAGCGGCTGCAAAGAAGTAGTACTACACAGCAAAGTGACCAGGAGCATCATCCCCTTTAGAAGGTTCTCCAACTGATGTTTGAACAAGTTCTCAAGACATGAGAATCATACAAATTACCAACCACAAAATGTTGACGACCATTTTTTATAGATGACCGGGCAACTGTAAACTTAATAGTCAAGAGTTGAAGTTTTTGTACAGCAAAGCGTTTAGGGACATCTAAACAAAAATTTCATCTATAAATCTCTTGCAAAAATGCTTGAGATGCCATGTTGAGGAAAGCGAAATATCTCGCGAGATTCTTCGCTACACTGCGTTTCGCTCAGAATGACATCCACAACTTTTCGGCTTTTGCAAGAGGTCTTATCTCAGTTCAAGCTTTAGTTATTTAGTACAAGGTTTTAGATTACTCACAATGAACTTAAATTCTTTTAAGAAACTTCTACTATTGCAGGTAACTATCATTACTTTTGGGCTGCTCTTGACGGATAAGCCAAGTTTTGGACAGCCCAAAGAAAACTCTCAGGGAATGCAATTAGTAGATTTCCAAGCCTCTAGGGTAGAAAGCTACCAGCAACAGGTAGATAAATTACTGAACCTGATACGCCAGCGATTGTTGATCCAGAATGATGTTGCCCGATGGAAATGGAATAACAACAGTGCCATTGAAGCTCCTGAGCGCGAACAGGAGTTACTGGCACAGCTTCGGAATCAGGCATCGGCTTATGGTCTTGATCCTGATGCAGTCGCAGTCTTTTTTCAATGGCAGATATTTGCTGGAAAGCTACTCCAAGTAGATGATTTTCAAACCTGGCAAAGGGAAGGTATCCAATTTTTTAATAACGTGCCTGACTTGAACCAGACATTGAGACCATCACTGGATAAGTTAAGCCCAGAAATTCTCTCAGCATTAGCACCGCTTTCTCCAGCCCTCAGTTGTCCGACATTACAGCAATTAATTCAGTCACGTGCCCAGATTATTCTTCGTGGAGATGGGATTGATAACACAGTGCGCCGTATTGCTATTGCACCCTTGATAGAACTCAAAGGTAGTTCATGCCAAGATATTTCCAGATTTGATGGGTAAAGAACTCAGACCTTGCAAGATAGCGGTTCTCGGTTGAGTCTAATACAAAAAATGGTAAATTACAGCTATTTTCAGTTAATTGAACCACAGATTTTCGTAAGAGCTGTTCTATACCCATAGGTGTTAACTTAAGGTGAAAGCGCTCGTTCGCAATGCTTTGAGAGATTGCCTTGTTCCCAGTCAGAGGCTAGGAATACCATTGGGAGGCACAGCCTCCCTTACTTGGGTTACTAGCCGCTTAAACCGCATTTCCTGCTTAGTACAGCTTTGCATAAATTCATATCGCAATAAGGGGTTGTAGTTGCGCTTTAGCGCTAAAGCGCAACTACGAACTATAACGCTATGAACTTGTGCAATCTTGTACTTAGACCACCGCGTCCAAGATTTTAGAAGAATTTTGGCTTAAGTTGACACCAATGGGCAATGCCGTGCCCCTACCCAGTGGTTTATTTACTTGAAAAGCGCTGTAAACAGTTTACTGCCTGCCTTGGCAGTTAACTGCCTCCTTTAACGGATGCTGCACCGTTGGATCTGGTGTGGTAGCAACCAGAATGATTTCTCCACTGGGAGTTCTCTGCCATCCGGTTGCTTCGATGATTGGGGTATAGGATTTGGGAAAAGCCGTGAGATCTGCCGAACGATTTGGGGTGTCAATGTTTCGGCTGTGGGGTGTGGGCTGCTGTGGGGAATGCTTCCCAACTGTTAGTCTACGTCGGTCTTCCCACTCAGCATCATCGTCTAATTCCTGCTCAGGAGTAGGAGGTAAACCACCCCGACCAGTGATAATGAATGAGTTGCCTTCGTTAGCGGGACAGCCAGTAGCAATCAACCGCGACGGGTCTACAAATTCAGTCGGTAATTCAACTAAACCAGAAGTCGGGTCAATTCCTGCTGTGGTGACATTGATTGTACCATTTAAAGCTGAGTTCGCTCCCGTGGCGGTGATGTCGCTTAAGGGGGTGGGTTGAAGACGCGGTTGAATGCCAAAAATAGAATAGGCATTGATGCTGACATTGCCGCCGCGAAAATCCTGTGAATTGGCGCTGATATTGCTATCTTCATTCCTGCCAGCCACGATAAACCGGGTATCAATCTTAATATTGCCACCGGGAATGTTGTTTCCTGTGGCGTTGGTGCTGATGTTACTGCCGTTTCGTAACAGAATTAGGGGAGCGAGCAAATTAATATTCCCGCCACCGCCCGAAGTATCTGCCCGAATTCTGCCCTGGTTGTTAAGAAAGATGCGATTGGCATCGACAAACAAGTTGCCTGCACTGCCAGTACCCGAACTGCTAACCGTCACTTCTGCTTGGTTTTGAATGCCGAGGGTGCCTGTGCGTAAAGTTAAGTTACCACCTGCACCACCGCCATCGGTACCTGCAGCAATAATCGAACCATTCCCGGTAAGAGTAATCGACTCTGGGGCTGCGATCGCCAACGTTCCACCTCGACCACTGCTAGAGGTCGAAGCAGAGATTTGTGCGCCCTCTTGCAGGTTCACCCGCACACTTTGCCCGTTCTCCCGTGGTTGAATGGTCAAGTTACCTGCATCTCCGACACCAGTGGTTCCAGCCAATAGACCACTGGTTGCCCCAAATAGTTGCAAATCCGGAGTATTCACGGTGATGTCACCCGCACGACCGTTACTCGAAGTTGTGGTCAGCACTCGTCCGCCACCGCTCAAGCCAACCGTGTCGGCACTAAGGGTGATATTACCAGCGCTTCCACCTCCAGCGGTGGAAGCGGAAAGTTGAGCGCCATTGAACAACCAGAGCGATCGCGCTGTAATATCAATATCGCCGCCCCTACCCACTCCCCCAGAGTCAAGCGTGCTGATGGCATCTGCCCCATCAAACGAGACGGCATCTTTCGCCTGAATCTGGATATTTCCTGCTTTGCCTTGCCCCTGTGCATTCGTGTTGATTGTGCCAGAGTCAGAAACAGACAGTGAGCCTGTGCTGATGATGACATCTCCTCCGCTTCCCACCACTCCTGACTCCGCTGAGGTCGTCACCCCACTAGGGAAGTTAAGAATAGGGGCTGTGCCACTAATCTGTACAGAGTCACGAGCATTAATGATGACGCGACCGGCACTTCCCAATCCCTGCGTAGAGGTATTCACACCACCCCCGTTGGTCAGAAACAGCGAGCCAGTTGTGATCCTCACATCTCCGCCTTGACCCATGCCATGACGCAAAAAATTGTCTGAAACCACTTGTGTGGAGATACCGCTGGTGTTTCGAGCAATGCCGTATATCAGGTCGCCCTCACCATCTATGGTGACGCGATCGCGAGCATTAATATTCACACTGCCTGCATTTCCCTGTCCTAACGTGTCGGAATTCAGGTAACTGCCATTAGTGAGAGAAAGCGACCCTGTGGTGATGTTGATATCGCCAGCATGACCGATATCAGTTTCTTCCGGAGTCAGGGATGGATTCCAGCCCAGTCGTGTCTGGATGTTGGAATCGCCATCAATAGAGACGCTATCGCCAGCATTAATGTTCACGCTACCTGAATCTTTCGGTGCAACCGAGATGGAAGACAAGGAAGCATTCTGCGTGAGAGAAACGGTATCGCGGGCATTGATATTTATATTGGCTGAATTTCCCAGTTGCGCCAAGGAAAATATCTGACCACCCGTGGTGAGAGAAAATGATCCCGTAGTGATGTTGATCTCGCCAGCATTACCGACATTAGTTAATGCCACAGCAGTAGATACAGAAGCGTTATCAAAAAAAGAGACAGTATCGCGGGCATTAATATTCACACGGCTTGCATTTCCCTGTCCATGCGTGTAGGAAGTCAGTTTAGCACCAGCACCCCTGACAAAAAGAGAACCCGTAGTAATGTTGATCTCGCCTGCATTACCGACACCAGTTGATTGCACTACATTGTATATCTTACTGCTATCAAAAGAAACGGTATCGCGGGCATTAATATTCACATTGCCTGCATTTCCCTGTCCAGCCGTCCCGGAAAGCAGCACAGCGTCGGTGAGAGAAAGAGAACCCGTAGTGATGTTGATATCGCCAGCGTTACCCACGCCAGTTGGTTGCACCCTATTGTATACAGCAGCCTCATCCAAAGAGACGCGATTGCCCGCACTTAGATTGACGCTACCAAGAGTTCCCACTCCAAGTAACCTGTTTTCCAAGACGCTGTGATCCAAAGAGATGCGATCGCCCGCACTTAGATTGACGCTACCAAGAGTTCCCACTCCAAGTAACCTGTTTTCCAAGACGCTGTGATCCAAAGAGATGCGATCGCCCGCACTTAGATTGACGCTACCAAGAGTTCCCACTCCAAGTAACCTGTTTTCCAAGAGGCTCCGGCTGAGTGTGATAGAGCCAGTTGCATTCAACTCCATCTCTTCGGTTGAGCTATCAGGTAACCTCGAATCGTTGGGAATCCCCATCCTAAGTAAACTTTTGGAAATATTAATGTTTTGGGCAAGCATTCTAATACTGCCACTGGCTCCCCTAACGTCAATGCCACTACCATTCCTTAACGAGACATCGGCTCGCGCTACATCATTGGGAAAACTCAAGTTTATGTTGTTGCCCTTAACATTCAGCCCCACCATTCCTTCCCCAGCTACTCCTCCCAACTCGATTCGACCACCCAAAGCCTGCAAAGAAGACCTCTCGATTGTGACATTGCCGCCCACAAGTGCTAAGGTTTTGCCCGGTTGAACCTGAAGAGAGGGTTGTGGGGTGAGAGTAATCGTATAAGTACCGCTGCCAGAGCCGTTAGGATTGGCATCCCAGCCACTCAAGGGTAACCCGGAGCCGGGACCGTTAGGCTCACCCGATGCGCCAAAGATGTAGCCCTGTGGACTGAGGGGGTTATTAGGGAAGAGGGAAATGCCCAGGTAATAGATGCCAGAGGCAGCAGACGTGAAGGGTTTGTTCAAGGGTACAGTAGATTGCTGGACGTTTCCGTCAATTATGTCATCGTTACTGGACAAGCCCACGCCCCTGCCATCGAACAAAAACAACTGGGTATTCAGGTTCGTACTACCCACCGTACTCGCTTGGAAGGGCACTCCTTGTTTCAGGTACACTTGGTACAGGTCAACATCGTTGGCATTGTCAATATTGCCAGAAATTGCGTTAAAGCTTGTGCCATCCGGCGCGTTGCCAACTGTCTGGGCTGTATCTAAAAGTTGACCCGCATCGCCCACTTCATTCAATGGCTTTTCAGGAGCACCCTGCACAATGTCTCCTTGCCGACCATTGAACTGCAAGCCAATGGGCACACTAATGGTCAGCAAGGGAGAAGCGGAGGGGTTGACAGCACTGAACTCGGTGCCATCCGCGAACTTGATGCTGCTGGCTGTACTCGCCACAAATGAGCCACCGATATTTAAGCTGGCATTGGCTCCAAAGATAATTCCGTTCGGGTTAATCAAAAACAGGTTTGCCGTGCCATTTGCCCGAATCAAGCCGTTAATATTTGAAATTGACCCACCTGTGACGCGGGTCAGAATGTTTTGCACATCTGCTGCATTGTTGAAGAAGGCAGAACCTCCGGTGGGTACGGAAAACTGCTGAAAGCTGTGGAACAGATTGCCCCCCCGCCTTGCTCCACCGTCAATTTGGAAGTTGGGGTTGCCTGTGACTTGCGTTTGCTCTGCTTTTGGCAGTGTGTTATCGGGAACGACTTGAGCTGCGATTGGTAATGCACACATCACCACACTCAAGGCGCTGCCAATTAAAAACCATGATTTTAGATGCCACCCGTTCATCAAAGCTGTTTTGCCCTCCGCATCCCTAACCACAACTCAGGCGCTGCTTAACATAGCTTAAACAATAGTAGCGATGCCCTTAGTGTTTGTTACAAACACTTCAACTTTATTAACACCAGCTTGAGCGTTCCTTAGCTCGACTTTATCCATTTTCCAGCAACGCGCTTGCATACGCTAAAACCCTTATGGAATTTAGACTTTGACTTTTTCAATCTCGGCAAAATTAGTGATGTAAGAAAAAGTTTTTGGCACAAAGCTACAACTTTTGCCAAATAACAAGGTTTACGCTGCTTAATTGGATAAAGTCGAACTTAGAGGATATCTCAGAAGTCTTATTTTTTACAAATTAATATTGTATGTTTTTTGTCAATCAAGCAATTTATATCAAGTTCGGATGATTAGTTATCATTGCAGTTCTCGCGTTACCCCTCCCCAACCCTCCCCTTGCTAAGGGGAGGGTGCGCGATAGCGCGGGTGGGGTATTTCGGGATTTATAAGTAATTAAGCGAACTTGATATTACTTAATTTTTTGGCTCTAGACAATCATAATTAAAATAGAAAAGAATCGAGCGAAAGGCTACCGGGACGAACAAATAAGAACAGAACGGCGATCGCTAAGTACAGTTTTGCATTAATTCGTAGCGTTTTGAAACGCAGAGGAACGCGGAGGAAAGCGCAAAGTAACGCAGAGCCTTTCTGAAATTAATTCGTTACGAACTTGTGAAATCCTGTACTAAGTAAATCAGAGTCCAGAAACCCGCTATCTTTGAGATAGTGGGTTTCCTACTTCTTACAAATGATTTAGGAGTGCTATAGAAAATTTCCCAACGGTATGTTTGCTACTTTTCCTTATTTAATAACTCCATCCGCTATCTCGAGTTTTATGGATCTCATGAGAAATCTTGTTCAATTTGTGATTGAGATGTTGATTCTCGTATGGAGTTAAAAATCCTCCATTTTTTCTTAAGTCTTCAACACGCTGAGCGTTGACAGATGCTTCGCGCTTTTCTAGATGATGAAACTCATCTGGTGTGATTTGACCTTCTCGCACACCATCAAAAATACGTTGTTCTTGAGCAGACTGCTGGTGATAAAGTTCACTTGCAGAAGCAATCTTGGGGATAAAGAGAATAGGAGCGAGGGCTATGGGTAGAATATAGCGCATCTTCATAATCATGGTTTTTTGCCTAATAGTGAATGAGTGGTTACTGTTTCAATACTTTTCGGATAGTACTTGATCCCCCCTAGCCCCCCTTAAAAAGGGGGGAACTATCTGCCCCTTTTTTAAGTATTGTGGATGCTACCTCAGCACCGCTAACTATCAACCTTAAAAAGGGGGGAACTATCTGCCCCCTTTTTAAGGGGGTTGGGGGATCTCATAAAGTGGAAACATCACTAACCGAAATATATTGGTTACTGTTTAGTTAAGTCACTTATACTTGACTCATCTCTAAACTGTTAATTTCATAGTGAGTCACAAAAGTCAAGAACCTAGAAAGATTGATTCTCGACTTTTGGCGAATAGGCTGAGATTCTCAAACTCGTTAGTCTTAAGGGTGTACAGACTTATTATGAGGGCTGCCTAAATGCCAGAGGCGGTTAATGACCAGGAACAAAAGTATCTAGGAAGAGGTTGGGCTTTCCCATTGCAGTTAAATGTACAGGGAGGAATACAACTTCGCTCTGAAGCACAAAAGGTTAGAGAATCTATTTGGCTTATTCTGCGTACTGAACTAGGTGAGCGGGTCTATCGTCCTGATTTTGGATCGCGCTTGTCGGAGTTGATGTTTGCACCCATGAGTACTGACACTTTGTTAGAGATTCGCCTTTATGTTCGAGAGGCTTTGGAAAAATGGGAACCACGCATTTTGCTGGATCGGGTCATAACAGAAGCTGATCCTGTGCGGGGCAGAGTAGACATAATTATCACTTATCGTTTGAAAAATTATCAAGATATTCACAACTTTGTTTATCCTTTTTATCTACTCACAGAGGAGGAAGAGTAACTGTGGAATTTGATTTTTTACCTAAGTTGCCTTCTTCTAACTTAGACGATCGCACTTTTGATGAGTTGGTAGAAGAGTGCATTCTGCGAATCCCGCGCTACTGTCCGGAGTGGACAGACCACAACTTGAGCGATCCTGGGATTACACTGATTGAACTATTTGCTTGGATAAGTGACCAATTATTGCTCAGGTTTAACCAAGTCCCTCGTAAAAATTATGTAGCTTTTCTAGAATTATTAGGTATTCGCCTTCAGCCACCAGTCCCAGCCCAAACAGAGTTAACCTTCTATTTAAGCACTGCTTTAGAAAGAGCTTACACAATTCCCTCTGGGATAGAAGTTGCAACAGACCGCACAGAAGAGAATGAAGCGATTGTCTTCACCACCGATCGCCCTTTGGTCATTGGTAGACCGATTCTAAAACACTTTTTGACTGCGCAGACAGTTGATGAGATTCCTGCAAGTCTGCGCGATCGCGTCACCAACCAGTGGACTCGCCAGGCAAATGGAGAATGGGGAGGTCGCGAACAACCTCTGTTTGAGGAGCAACCAAAACCAGGTAACTGTTTTTATCTAGTACTGGATTCAGAAGATCCTTTAGACGGCAACGTCATGCAAATTAGGTTTAAAGGGGCTGCTGCTACATCCACTGGTATCAACCCTAATCAACCGCCGCGTCGATGGGAGGCATGGGATGGTCAACAGTGGGAACCAGTATTGTTAAGAGAAGATGATGATGCAACTCGGGGCTTCAGTTTTTATGAGCAACACAATCCTGCTCAAGGCGCAGATGTTGTTGTTCATGTACCTCAAAAGTGGCCCGTGACGAGCTTTACGACTTATCGAGGCCGCTGGCTCCGCTGTATTTTGACAACTCCAAATACTAATCAACCGGGTTATACTAATTCTCCACGGATCATAGGCTTAAGTGTGCAAGCTGTTGGTGGCACTGCGGGTGCAAGTCAAAGTATTCTTATTTTGGATGAAGTCTTGGGGATAAGTGATGGTACGCCAGGTCAAGCTTTTGAATTACAAAGCTCTCCAATTTTAGACCGTCGAGAAGATGAGTTCATAGTCGTGACGCCTCCTGGTGGTTTGCCGCAAAAGTGGCACGAAGTTACAGATTTTGCAGATTCGGCTCCCGGATCTCTTCACTACACAATTGATTCTCTTACTGGTGAAGTGCAATTTGGTCCTTTAATTCGCGAACCTAATTCTCTGAGCCACCAAACGCAAGTTCGCTCAAGAATACAGCAGTCAAAGCGAGCACATTCTAAATTATCAAACAATAATATTGATATTGATCCGCAAATGCTGGACTACCAGTACGGGGCAATTCCTCCTCGCGGATCGGAGATTAGAATGATTGCTTATCGCATCGGTGGTGGTCGCAAGGGCAATGTTCAAAGTGGTACACTCCAGTTTTTAAGAACTGCTATTCCTTATGTTGCTAGGGTGGACAATCATAACCCTGCACGTAATGGTGCTGATGGTGAGACACTGGATCGGGCTGTCTTGAGGGCTCCACAAATACTGCGGACTCGCGATCGCGTTGTCACTGCTGAAGACTTTGAAGTTATGGCTCAACGGGCTGTTCCAGGGGCGATCACAAGAGTTCACTGTATAACACCGACTTCTTCGCGTGATGCAGGTAACATACGTTTGCTGATTGTCCCACAAGCAAATTTGGATGGAATTGCTCAAGGAGAAGGGATACCCCCAGAACAGTTTGTTATAGAAGAAGCAGTGCGACAGAAAGTTTTGCACTACTTAGATGAAAGGCGGTTGTTGGGTGTACAGGTGCAACTTCAGGAACCAAAGTATGTGGGCGTTTCTATACGAGTACAAGTTGCTCTCGAACCAGCCTACCAACATTCTTCTGCTCAGCAGGAGATTCTGTTGAAACTGCGTGTCCTTCTGTATAAATATTTAAATCCCTTAACTGGAGGGCCAGAAGGCAAAGGTTGGCCTTTTGGACGACCCGTTTATCCTTCAGATATTGTAGCATTACTGCAACAAATCCCTGGTGTTCGTTACTTAGGCGCAGTTTTGTTATTTTCAATACGCAAGCAAGGCTCAACTTGGATTCGTGAAAAAGATCCAGAACCTTTTATTAACTTGGGACCGCAAGATTTAGTATGTTCCTGGGCTGATAAAAATCTGCGTTCGGGTCATGATATCACTCTGATTACTACCTGAAGGATGATAATATGCTCAAAACTCGCTCTAACCCTCCTGTAAGTATTCAAATAACCCCAATGCGAGTTCCTGAAGCTGTGCCTTTTGTAGACCCAGCCTTGGTTCCAGATGGCATAGGTATAGAATCAGTAGCTCAAAAGAGTTTACTTGTATACCCTGGAGAGCCGAGTGAGATGATTGTGCAGGTGAAGAATTTGGAACAACGCACCTTGCAGTTGAGCTTGAAAGTTGAGGGAAACTTTCCTCTTGAGTGGTGCCAAGTTGTTACAGAGGACAGCCAGATTGCTCCTGGAGCACAGATGGAAGCTGTGCTTTATTTTTTTGTTCCTGCGACATTTTTCGAGGATCAGGAAGCAATCAATGCAGAGACACAAGATCGATTGCTCCTTAATTATCGCTGCCTAATTGATGTATACATTGAGGAAGATACCGAGCAAGAACAAGTTCAGCAAGAAGAGTTTGCTTTATACATACGTCCTTACACTGCCTACATGAGTTTTTTGCCGGCTGTTTATCGGGAAGTTGACTTTATGAGTCGCTTCATGCAGATATTTGAACAAGCTATTGAGCCGGTGATTCAAAACTTTAAGATCATGTGGGCAAACCTAGATCCCTTGACAGCACCAACGGCTTTGTTGCCCTTTTTGGCTTACTGGGTAGCTTGGCCACTCGATCCAATCTGGGGTATACCCCAGCAGCGTCGTTTGATTCGGCGTGCTATTGAACTTTATAGCTGGCGGGGAACTCGCAAAGGGTTGCGTCTTTATTTACATCTTTATACTGGTTTACCTTTAGATGAAGATATATTGCAAGAAGCTGATAAACATATCAGTATTACAGAACCCTTTAGCCAAGGTTTTATATTATCGTCAGCAAACTTAGGAGAAAATACTGTCTTAGGAGGTGGACAACCTTACCACTTTATTGTACGTTTACGTACTGATGGCAAGACCATAGACGAAACACTTATTAGACGCATCATAGATCAAGAAAAACCTGCTTTTTGCACCTACGAATTATTTATTGAACGTCCTTCGCAGGAATAGACTTTTAAATTACATAACATGGGCGGGCAGGATGCCATTGGTGTCAACTTAAGCTAAGTAAGTCGGCAAGAAAAAACCAAACTATGTAAAGAAAAGTAAAATCTCTGTATTTGGCTCGTAGTAGCGCTATGGCTGACGCCACGCTGCGCGAACAGCGCTAAAGCGCTACTACAAACCAGTGATGATTATTTGCGCCGACTTACTTAAAACCCTTGTAAAATGTCGGGCGCGGTAAGACAGAGAAAGCAGGCGGAGAGAAGTTGCAAGGAGGAGCGCTAGCCATGCAGGCGGGTTTCCCGCCGTAGGTGACTGGCGTTGGTTTGGCTCCGGGCAAACTTCGGGGTTTCCTAACAAGCGGGGACTGCGTAAGCGCAAAGCGCAGGCTCCGCCAACGCGCAGCGTTCCGAAGGAAAGGCATACCCGAAGGGTGGTTTCACCTGGAAAGGCAATTGAAGCGGCTAGTAACGCTCTTAAGGCAGGCAGAGCCTCCCAATAGGCATTCCCAGCCTGAGGCTGGGAACGAGGCAATCTCTTAAAGCTTTTTCTATACTGGTTTTCACCTTAATTTGACACATATAGCAGGATGCCCACCCCACAAAAGTTACATCTTTATGCAATGTGCAAGTTATATCAAGTTCGCTTAATTACTTATAAATCCCGAAATACCCCACCCGCGCTATCGCGCACCCTCCCCTTAGCAAGGGGAGGGTTGGGGAGGGGTAACGCGAGAACTGCAATGATAACTAATCATCCGAACTTGATATTACAGCCGTTTTCACCTATTTGAACCACACTGTAAGGGCACAGCAATGCTGTGCCCCTACGCCAAATGTGGTCTATTTACCTGAAAATAGCTGTAAATGTCCGACAGCTTATTATCTTCACTTTCTACTTTCTACTATCATGACTCATCCTTTTCCACCCCCACCTATCAAACCTTTAACACGCCTTCAAGCTTTAGATGGTTTATTAATTAATGCTGAACGCTGGCGCAAGGCACATGAATACCATCGTTTGCGGCAAAATGTTCATTATCAGTCACTGCATCAACCAGGTATTGTCTGCGGCTTGGGTGTTCGAGTTATTGCTCCCCCATCTTCGTATAAAGCAGAATATCGAGACAATCGTTGGGTAGAAATCCAACCTGGTGTTGCAATTGATGTTGCTGGTAATGTGATTGTTGTACCAAACGCGCTTGAATTTCGGGTTGCGACAGAAGTTCCTGATGCTGAACCTGTTATGGTTTATTTAGTGGTAAGCTATGTAGACCCGGATCAACTGCAGCGTGAAGACCAAAGCGAATATCTTCAAGAAACTTTTCGTTTAGACGAAAAACGTCAACGACCAGAACCTACAGAGATAGAACTTTGTCGGATTTTCTTGCAACCAGGTCCAGTTTCGATTACTCAGCCTGCAGACGCTTTTTACCCAGGATATAACAATGTAGACTTGCGTTACCGCATTCATGCTCAGATACGTCCTCAGGCGATCGTGCGTATGGCTCTAGTCAGTCATAGCGACCCTGAGTATAGCCGTAACTTTTTTAACCTCTCATACTTGCAACAGTCTGTAGAAGTTCTTTACCCTTCTTTAAAAGGCTCTGATGATATTGGTCAAGTTTCTCTAGAAGAATACCTCCTGGATTATGATTTGCTTTACCTAACCGGTAAACAAGCACTAGCTTTGAATAGTCGTGAATTTGACAATTTAAAAGCATACTTAGATAAAGGTGGAACCCTTTTAGTTGATGCATCATTAGATGCTTCAGCTTTAATTGAGAGTACTCAAACCTTGGCTCAACAATTAGATTATCCTTTAAAGGCTTTGGAAGAATTGCGTCGAAGTCATCCTTTACGGACAAAACCTTTCTTGTTTGCTGGTTTGCCAATAGTCAATCAACAACCGATTCAGATGTTTTCAGGAGGAGGAATTATTTTAGTTATTGGAGATTTAGCAATGTCTTGGGGACTCGATCAAGACTTGACTCTATCTCGATTTGACATTCGCACCGCTCAAGAGTTAGGGATTAATATTCTTCAATATGCTTGGAGACGGCGACAGTTAATTGGTTTGCAACAAGAGGATTATTCAGGTTTGTGGTAAAATGAATATCTTCAGTTTCAGTTTTTGTTTTACAGCAATTTTCAGCTAATTGAACCACAGATTTTTGTAGGGGCTGGGAAATGCTCATATGTGTCAACTTACAGCTAAAACCCTTCTAATATTAGGTTCGGTTGATTACTTATCATTCCTGAAGAACCCCACCCCCGTAAAGCTACGCTCCACGTCCCCTCCCCGCAAGCGGGGAGGGGATAAAGGGGTGGGGTGCAGTCAACGTGGGAATCATAACTAATTAGCCGAACATGATATAAAATCTCGTTTCCAGGTTCCACCTGGAAAGGCAATTGAAGCGGCTAGTAACGCTCTTAAGGCAGGCAGAGCCTGCCAAGGCTGTATTCCCCAATACCGTTCAGATAAGACCAAAACTGTTACCAGGATGGCAATGTAAAGACGCGCCATGGCGCGTCTCTACACATTAGCCAATCTCACAAAAATCCTTAACTGAACCGTATTGCTGCATTCCCAGCCTCAGGCTGGGAACGAGGCAATCTCTTAAAGCTTGTTGTATACTTACTGGTTTTCACCTTACAGCAGTTTTCACGTATTTGAACCACACTGTAAGGGCACAGCAATGCTGTGCCCCTACGCCAAATGTGGTCTATTTACCTGAAAATAGCTGTAAGTTGATACCAAAAACCCTATCAAAAAGCGATGGCACAGAGTGCCCGCAATCATGCGATCGCCCAAGGGGCAAGCAAGAGAGCGCAATCGCACATCTCCCCATCCCAATCCTTGGGAATCGTGCAATCTATCGTTCGTTGGGTTGAGGGATTATGAGCAAAACGCTAAATTAGAGAAAAGCATTTTTATAAAAACTCGCTCCGTGGCAAAAATTACCCTTGAAGTACCAGACGAACTAACAGACCAATTAGCACAGATAGGCGATCGCTTGCCAGAACTCCTTGCACTTAGTCTCCAGCAACCGCCACTCCCAGCTCGTATTTATCAATATATCCTCGGTTTTGTTGCAAGCCTTCCCACACCAGAACAAATTCTCGCCTTCCGTCCCACGCCGGAAATGCAAACAAGATTACAAACCCTGTTGGTACGCAGCAAAGCTGGAGAAATCACTCCCTCAGAACAACGAGAACTCGATGAATACGAGCGCATCGAACATTTGATTGTGATGCTCAAAGCAGGTAGTCTACCTCATGTAACCCGTACAGCATGAGTAGTACCTATATTCCGGCTGCACTGCGTCGCCTGCGGAGGGAAACCCTCCTGCAGCGCTGCTTCACCATTACAAACCAGCAAAAGAGTTACGGTATAAGTCTTTTGACTTTTGACTTTTGACTTTTGACTTTTGACTTCCGCCCTGCGGTACTAGCCTTTACCTGTTGGCGTTGTAATCGTCATAAAGGAACTGATCTCGGTTCATTTGACCCTCAAACTGGAGAATTTAGTTTTCTCTTCCACCCCCGTAAACAGCAATGGTCGGAACATTTTGTTTGTGAGAATGCCTCAATTTTAGGGTTAACACCTGAAGGACGAACGACTATCATCTTGCTCCAATTTAATAGCGATGAGCGGTTAGCAGAACGTCAGCGATTAGGCGATCGCTAGTCTCTCAGGAACGCTTGTAAACTTAAACACTCCCTTTTTTTCTGGGATCTGTTTCGGAGGTTTTAGAAGTAATGCCCACCTTGCAAGATGAGGCGATCGCTCTGTTCATTACCAAAGCAATTGACAAGCGATAACTACGCTCACGCTGCGCGCGCTAACGCACTTCTGAAACTCAAAGCGATCGCACTGTCGCAATAATATCAAGCGATCGCCTTGACAAATCTCCACAAACAAAGCGATCGCTTGACATCCAAGACAGTCGCTACAAAATCAGGCGATCGCATAACCAGAAAGCGAGCGCTCCTATTTTCCAATACCCCATCAAAAAGCGATCGCTCTGTTCATCACCTAACCCATTTACGCCCGATCACACTTCTGGAATTCGAGGCGATCGCTGTCTTCATCACGAAACCAATACACGCTAGCGCTCCTGTGTTTCCCAAACCCAATTAAACAGCGATCGCACTAATAAGCCCCTTGCGATGGTCCTACGTGCCACACTCTTCTTTTCTTAACCGCTTCCTTTGTTCTGTCATTGTATTCGATCGCTCCGGCTATCGAGTTATTACCTTCTAGAGGTATACTGAACTTGTCCTCCGTCTGTTTGTCTGAATCCGTAATTCGCACTTGAGTTTGATATCTAGCTATCAAATCTTCGATATCTGCATCCTTTTTTGCCACAGCGTTATTGTCATAGTAATGACGTCTAGCGCCACCTCCTATTTCTAACGTTCCTTGAATTATGAAGTTATTCTGCCGAACTCGATCAGTTCTTGCCTGATTTTTACGGGCTCTTTCGCCTCCTACGTCAGTTGCCTCTGGGCGATCGCCAACCTGAGTAAGTTCCGCTTTTGTCACATACGCGTTGATTATTCGTATTTTGTATCGAATTGGCGTACCTACTGCAATCGCCTTGTCTATCTCATTCTTTATGAGTAGTTCACCTTCATTTGGATCTCGGACTACTAATCTGTCTGCCTTGTCCATAGCAACCACTCCTTTTTTGTCTTCCTCCGTCTGATTTTGCTCAGTACGTTGGAGAACTGCTTTTTCCGATGGCTCTATTATCCTTGCTTGCTTTTTTGACTCACGCTGCACCGCACCACCACTCTGCTGCACCACATGGGTTAACTCATGAGCAATCAACTCTTGCCCGCCTCGGCTCCCAGGATTATATTCCCCCTGCCGAAAAAACACATCCTGCCCAGTGGTAAACGCCTTTGCCTGAATTGACTGATTCAACTGGTGAGACTGAGCATCTGTGTGAACTTTCACTCCACTAAAATCAGCGCCAAACGCCTGCTCCATTGGTTGCCGAATATTATCTGCTAGCGATTGCCCACTACCCTTTGCTTGTTGAATTGAAGTTTCTAAATCAGGTGTAGCAGTCATACCAGCCTGACTTCGTTGAAGCTGTGTTACTGCTTTCATCTGCAATTCATCTTCTGAGGGCATTGCTTCACGCTGAATACTCTGGCTTTGCTCTGGCTGCGATGACATAGGAGCATTGATCTGATGGACAACTTGTGCTGCTACCCGATCTGCTTCTTGCTCGTACTTATCTCCAGGCTCTCCAATCGTCAGCTTAGTTTGAATTTGTTCTCCTTGTATGCCAAACAAGCTTTTTCTAATAGCATCTCTTTGTGCTCGGCTGGGAATACTAAATGTTGTTGCTAATGGTGGTTGTGAATTGGTTTGTACATCGTTATCATCAATTGCACGTGAAGCCATTTGGCTTTGTTTTTTCTGAAGCAACGAATGCCCAACAGATTTTTTTACTTGTTGGTAAGCCATAAAGAAAATTTTCCGGTGGATAATCTATTTATTTTTTCATCTGCTATGACTGCTAATGATTAGACTAAAGTCTAATTTTTCGATTGAAGCGCGAGCCTCAACCTTTACTCGAATGGAGAAGTGGCGTATGGTTCAAGCTCGATAGAGCTTGTGGTACTCCCCATATTATTCAAATTTCGTCCCGATGTGCTTTCACGCGTCTTGTAAAAAACCGGATTGTTTTTGCCTCAATCCTCAAATTTTTGATTAGCTTCCTCGGCAGACTTTGCTGCGGCTAAAAAACCTGTCGCCGTGAAAAAGACTGACAACAAGCTTACCTTTACCGCCAGGAAGAACTCTAGTTGCTAAGCGGGCAAATTGTGATAATTTGACAATTCTATCAGGAATCATGTGCGTTGCCCACCCTACAAAATCAGGTGATCGCACTGCTTTATGAGCAAGGTGCGCGGGAGAACCGCATTGAGGAATACGTTCGGCGTTGGTGGCGGTGGGTGAAAAGTGGGGTTGGTTTGCTGTTGGGGGTTGCTTGTTGTCGGTTGGGATCGGGGGCGATGCGGATGAATATTCAACCATCTGGCTCGGTTGAGCGCTCTTTTTCCGCCGGGGTGGGTGCGTTGACAAAGTAACGCACCCTACAAGTACTACAAGATCAGGCGATCGCACTCCAAAGTTATATATTTATAGAGAAGCCCGGACGGGTATTGTAGAAGAGCGATTGCGCTGTGCGTTGTGCGATGCGGCGCCGACCGCAACAATCAATCCTGTTATTTTACAAAGACCAGATTTGTCTGAACATTATGACAAAACACGTCAGGACATCGAGATTGGTGTTATACACAATGGTCGGGTGGTCTTCCCAGCGGCATCGTATTCATACTCCCCTAAGCCATTTTCCAGCGTTCCTGTATCATGTACCAAAACGCTTAAACTTCGCCCACGCACTTACGACTTTCCCTGTTTCAGTTTTAGTAAGTAGCTCAACCTAATTAAAGATAAAACGTTCGCTCTGGTAATTTCCGTTTGCGGCTCTAGTTTCAACTCCCTCAATAATAGCGATCGCTAATTCATACTCGTCCTCAAAAACCCGACCTGCAAGCTCGTCGCGTTTGAGATGCAACCATTCATCCTCAATGCGGTTCATTTGAGGACTGTAAGGCGGTAAGAAAAAAACATACAAACCTTGCTGCTGCCAACGTTGATGGTGCTGCCGTGCCAAATGACTTTTGTGGACAGAAGCATTATCGTGGATAATAACGGTGATAAGTCCTGTTTGACGCAAGCGGTGTTGAGCAATTGCTGCCTGCCAGTCCATTAGTTGGACGTAGGTTGATGTTTTGAGTGTCCCAAGCATTAAAGCATAATCAAAACGAACCTTCGGCTCCCAAACACCGAAGATGTTGACACGCCTACCCCGTCGACGCGGTTGCTGGATACGTTTTTGTTCTCCCCTTCGTCCGTAGCTGTAATTTGTGGGACTTTGACAATAGCAACCAGATTCATCCAGGTATTTCAAGCACACAACGCCTAGTTGTGCCCAAAGTTTGAGTAATTCCCAATCCAAGCGCTTGGCTAGATACTCTGGGTTTCGGGCTACAGCCGGACTGTAACGGAGCCGTTTCCAGTACCAGCCTTTTTTTTTAGTAGCCGTCTGACTTGTTCAGCACCCAGTTCCACTTGTCTTTCGCCCGCTAGCTTCTGGCTCAACTGCCGCGCACTATATCGCCGTGGTTCTGCAAGCCACTGCTCTAGCGTCTGCCAATCTGCCTCGTTCCAACGTCGTGTTCTCCCACGTCCGGGCGCTTCCCACAGTCCTCCCAAACCATCTTTGTGCCAGCGACGGATCGTTTCCCGCACAGTTTGCTCTGCCCAATCTAGGTACTGTGCAATCTTTGGAACATTCCACCCATAGGCGTTTAGTCTTAAGGCGATCGCTCTTTGCTTAGTTCTTGCAGGCACCCGTTCTGCACAACTCAGTTCTTTGAGGGTACGGTCTTCTTCTGACGTCAGCGTTATTCTTAGTGGGGCAGGCATCGGTCATCACTTCATTGCTGTCTTGTTTCTATCTTACGTTTTTTTAGGTTGACCTACTTAGCTCCCCCATCTTCTTCATTAACTCTTCTCTCAAACTCTTAACCGTAGACGTTATCATCGATTCTATGCTAGTGACACTGATTTCTGACCCAGTCATTGATTTTACATTGCTTACCACCACCTTTGAATTGAAGTAACTCTGATCCATCTGCTTTAACATTTTTGGCAACTCGTTTTTAAAATTTTTTGACAACGTGGTTAACTCGGCCTTACTATTTTGACTCTGATAGGCTTCTAGCAGCGAGGACATCACCGACTCCAAATAGGTCCCCAAGCCGTCATTCCGTTTCCCTGCTGCTGTGTCCAACCGAGGCTCCGCCTTAAAGTACTGATCTATCCCACCCTTTTGCTTCTCGTTCGCCGCTTGATATAACTTCAACCCTTCCTTCGACTGACCCCCGTCGTCAGTCTCGTAGTTTGACCAATTTTTATACACCGCTTCTTCATATTTCGGGTCCAGCATGTAAAATGTGGTCGGTTCGATTGGATACACCCCTGCTTTCACCTCATTGGCTATCGGGTGAGCCGCGATTTGCTCACGCAATTTCATCTCGTGCTGATACACCAACTCGAGTAACGGCTTTACCCTCTCGCTGACACCTTCGCTCGTCAGGTTGTAACCAAAAGTGACCATCTTATGAGACCGCACTCCTAAATCGTCATCCTCCACTTGCGTCAATGCTTTATTGATTTCATGATTATTATCGTTGGGATCGGTAAACGACATATCATCGTCTCCCAGCCTTCTCCAGGTTTTCTTGTGAGACAAACGCAATCGCTCTTGAATCTTCTTTGCTCCTTCGTTTGTAGCCGCTAGTTGCCTTAACCGGAGATACGGTATTTGGTTCTCTTTCCCTTTTTGGTTCTCTTTCCCTTTTTGGTTCTCTTTCCCTTTTTGCTTCTCTTCCACATGCCACACTGCAGGTACGATCGCTAACGCGGAACCTTTCGAGGTTTTGGTAAATGTTTTTGCCAGGTCCTTCAACGATTTCACACTTTCCTTTGCATTGTTTGCATCACCATCTGCCCTCTTGTTCATCACTACTGATAGACCGACATCCTTCGGCGCTTTACTAGATACCTTCTGATACTCATTTATCAGAGCAGGTACTTTCTCTGGCGTTGATATCGCTTCAAACAAGAATGCTCGTGGGCGCTCGTGACCACTTGATGAGTCTGTTCCTTGCTCATCCAGGCCCGACAACGACATTTCCGGCGGTAGTGAGTATAGCTTCCCAGTGTCACTACCATTCTTGTATTCTGCTACTTCCTTGTGCTCCCCTTTGTTGTCTTTTAGATCGTTGATTTCTACTTTTTCGGCGGCTTTTCCTTTTCCCTTTGGCGGTTTTACCTTGGGCTTGATGCCAGCTGTGTGGGGAGCTCTTTGTAGCAGCTTACTATCATGTTGCTGCACCACATGGGTTAACTCATGAGCAATCAACTCTTGCCCGCCTCGGCTCCCAGGATTATATTCCCCCTGTCGAAAAAACACATCCTGCCCAGTGGTAAACGCCTTTGCCTGAATTGACTGATTCAACTGGTGAGACTGAGCATCTGTGTGAACTTTCACTCCACTAAAATCAGCGCCAAACGCCTGCTCCATTGGTTGCCGAATATTATCTGCTAGCGATTGCCCACTACCCTTTGCTTGTTGAATTGAAGTTTCTAAATCAGGTGTAGCTGTCATACCAGCCTCACTTCGTTGAAGCTGTGTTATTGCTTTCATCTGCAATTCATCTTCTGAGGGCATTGCTTCACGCTGAATACTCTGGCTTTGCTCTGGCTGCGATGACATAGGAGCATTGATCTGATGGACAACTTGTGCTGCTACCCGATCTGCTTGTTGTTCGTACTTGTTTCCTGGCGCACCAATCGTCAGCTTAGTTTGAATTTGTTCTCCTTGTATGCCAAACAAACTTTTTCTAATAGCATCTCTTTCTGCTCGGCTGGGAATACTAAATGTTGTTGCTAATGGTGGTTGTGAATTGGTTTGTACATCGTGATCATCAATTGCACGTGGAGCCATTTGGCTTTGTTTTTTCTGAAGCAACGAATGCCCAACAGATTTTTTTACTTGTTGGTAAGCCATAAAGAAAATTTTCCGATGGATAATCTATTTATTTTTTCATCTGTTATGACTGCTAATGATTAGACTAAAGTCTAATTTTTAAATCAGGTGCGAGCTTCAACGGGAGCATCCCAAATGTGTAAATTTATTTTGTAGTGCGGGCATCTTGCCCGCTTTCAATTGAAGTAGGGAGCTTTCCGGCTCCCACTACCATTGTTTTTGCACGCATTGGGATGCTCCCGCCTCAACCTTTACGCAAGTCAACTCGTAGAAACAGAAAACCCAAGAAGTGATTCTTGGAATCCCCCGCTATACCCGTAAGGGTTAGCGGTGGGAGGATGTCAATCGAATGGAGAAGTGGCGTATGGTTCAAGCTCCATACAGCTTGGGTTGCTCCCCATATTATTCAATTTTTTGTCCCGATATACTTTCACGCTTCTTGTAAAACACCCGATTGTTTTTGCCTAAATTCTCAGCTAGTCTTCTTCTTCATCTTTCTGTCGCTTTTGAAGCTGTTTGTTAATAGAATCTCTGGCTTTCTGTTCGGCAGTGTACATTACACTATTTATCAAGCCAGAGATTAGACTGGTGATGTGATATATAACACTATTAAGCAAATTTTCAAAAAATCTTAAAATACCTTCCATGATTTCTAACCTCGTAAGCTCAAAATAAAATTGGGCATATACGCCATATTTTGGGTTTTGCGATCGCTACACTAGTTCCCGACAAGCATAGATTCCTTTTTCAAGCTAGCGAAGTTCTTCTTTAAGCAGCTATTAGCCAAAGGTCTTATTATTAGATTTATTTTGAAAAAAACTTAATTTCATTAAAAAAGTATATATAGCAATTCGATTTGATTATTGAAAAAATCTAAGTATGTGTAGGGTGCGTTATCACGAAGTGTAACGCACCTTATTCTAGGCTTTGGTGCGTTGCGCTGCGCGACAACACACCCTACGTGTATTTCAGAAATCAAATATGAATTCTATAAACTGATATTAAACTTATGTCTAATTACAAACAGTAACTTTTAGTGACACAATTAATAGTAGTTTTCTGGTTGTGTACCAAAAACTAACATCCATAATTTATATTTGGTGTCCCTGCAATTTAAAGTTCTCCGGGTGGAGTGTGGTGTGAGATAAGAGGATGTTTGAGAAGCCTTATTTTTGACTCTACGAGGCGACTACAAGCGACTAGAAGTCGCGGCTAGACAATCAAAACCCGCATAACAAGGGTTTAAAATTCCTTGTTTTCATTAGTCTGCGTAGGCAGACTTTGCCTGTGTAGTAGCGTTCGCGTAGCGTGCGCCTTAGTGCACATTATATTCGCCCACAACTTTTCAGGTTAACACAAGCTAATAAAGAAAAACCTATGAAAGTCAAAGTTTTTAACTCACAAACAAAAATCCGAGGAATTGAACTCGACTTCAATGAAATCTTCACTGATGAAGATGTATGCTTTATCGGTCGTTCTCCTGATTCTGGCTTAGTTCTGGATAGTTCTGATATCAGTCGAGTACATGGTAAATTTTTTCGTCAAAATGAAGAGATTTATTATGTTGACTTAGGTAGCACCAATGGCTCAAAGGTTAATGATGAAATTGTTACACCCAATCAGAATTATCTCCTTAAATCTGGTGATGTCATTCAAGCTGGTGAATTTGTTCTCTTTATTCAGGAAAGCAGCGATGCTTCTGAAGATGCAACAGTTATCAGAGATTTGGATGCAACTGTATTTTCATCTTGGCGTCCTAATAGCGAAGCTCAATCTGCTGACAGCCCTGGCGCTTTAGTGAGAGTGAGTGCCACTCTCGAAAGTGACGAACCAGACGATCCAAAGTTACACACTCAGGCTTTACTTGCAGCAATTAATCAACGCATCTTGACAGATATAAAGACAACAAAAAACTGGACGCGGGATTCGTATATTAAGGCAGTCCGTAAAGCTCGTGAAACAATTGAACATAGCAAAATAATCGACCCAGAGGCACTTGAAAAAGAAGCAGATAAGTACTGGCAGTCAGTGACAAAAGGGACTTCAACCTTCGGTAGCCGTTTGGGTTCTGCTACTATCAAGGGAGCTTCAGAAATAGGAAGTCGTTTGGGTTCTGCTACTGCTAAAGGAGCTTCAGAAATAGGAAATCGTTTGGGTTCTGCTGTTAAAGCTGCTTGGAAAGAAGTGATAACTCCCAAATCTAGTTCTGAAACAGAACTCAATCAAGCTGCTTCTCAAGCACAGAGTGATACTCCTGATAAGGTTATCTCTGAAGAAAACCATGTTGACACCATTGAAGTTGCCGTGAGTGATTCTACTCCAGAAAGTAACTTACCGAAGAAGGAGTAGAAATTAGGGAAAGCTCATTTGTATCAATCTTAAACTGAAATGGTATAAGTCATTATTCTTTGTTTCCCCTCTACTTCCCTACCCCTTATCTGTAGTAACCGTAAAGTGAAATGGAATAAGGGGTGGGGTTTTTATACTCAAAATGAACTGATGGTTGTCTTGCAAAACTGATGAACCGCACCCCTATAACCCCCCGTTCTCAAGCCAAAATTCATTATTTACATCTGGATAAAGCTTTGTTGGAGATTGAGCAAGCTGTTGAGGATTATAGCGATCGCCTGGAACAATCTACAGAATCTACGCCTGATATAGAATCTGCCCTCGCTGATGTCGCTACCACAATGAATCACTTTTCAGCAATAGGGCATCTCTGTAGCGCCTTCCACCTATCCCTCTTCGAGTCTCAGATTCTGCTGTTATGTGTTGCTCAAGCAACTCTCCCTTACTTTCCACAACTTTGTATTAAGGCTCAAGGGAATGAGCAATTAGCGTATCCAACCTTTGGTTTAGCTATGCGCCTTTTCCCAAACGCCCATTGGAATGCCGTTCTACCAGAGTCTCCTTTACAATATTGGCAATTGGTAAAAGTTGGGATAAATTCGGATCTGCCTCAGTCTCGCTTGCAAATAGACAATAGCATCCTGCTTTATCTGTTGGGTGAGCCGTATCAAGACGATCGCCTGATGCATTTGATTCAGCCTATGCCAGTCAAGGCTAATCTTAATATACCTCTACAACCATCACACCAGGAATTGGCAGAACGCTTAGCATCTGTTTGGCGACAAACCCACACAACATCACTCACTTTACCCATTGTGCAATTATGTGGTGTAGAAGTGACCGACAAGTGGGCGATCGCTGCGACTGCTTGTGCTCTTGATAGGCGATCGCTCAAAGTGATGTCTGTTTCCAACTTACCAACGGACTTAACCGAACTCAACCATATAGTACGAAGGTGGGAACGGGAAGCGACTTTAACCAATAGCGCTCTTTTGCTAGATTGCGAGCAGTTGAATTTAGCGGAGCCAGCACTCAATACAGCTATTTTACAGTTGATTCAGAATACTCGAACCCCTCTAATTATCTCCTCAAAAGACCGGATACTATCACCGCACCGTCCTTTGATGACGTTTGATGTACCCAAGCTTACGCCTGATGAACAGCGAAACGTTTGGTATTCTTGTCTTGGAAGCACTGCAATCAAACTGAGCGGGCATATAGAGGCGTTAGTATCTCAGTTCAACCTCAACAGTCTTGCTATCGAATCTGCTTGCTTGCAAATTAAAAATCAAAACGAGGATTCCCTACTCCTTCCTTCCTCCTCCCTCCTCCCGACTCTCGACTCCCCACTGTCTCATCAATTGTGGGATATTTGTCGGACAATGGCACGACCGAGGTTAGATGATTTAGCGCAACGCCTTGACTCAAAAGCGACTTGGGATGACCTCATATTACCAGAAATCCAAAAAAATATTCTGCGCGATTTGGTGACTCAAGTTCAGCAACGAGCTAAAGTCTACTGGGATTGGGGATTTGCTGGTAAGGCAAATCGTGGTTTTGGTATAAGTGCTTTATTTGCAGGAGCTTCCGGTACTGGTAAAACAATGGCAGCAGAGGTTTTAGCCAAAGAATTAAGATTGGATCTTTACCGCATTGATCTTAGTGCCGTAGTAAGTAAATATATTGGTGAAACCGAGAAAAATCTGGGGCGGATTTTTGATGCAGCTGAAGCAGGTGGTGCAATTCTCCTATTTGATGAAGCTGATGCTTTGTTTGGTAAACGCTCTGAAGTTAAAGATAGCCATGACCGACATGCCAACGTCGAAGTCGGCTATCTACTCCAACAAATGGAAGCTTATCAAGGTTTGGCAATTTTGACTACGAACTTAAAAAGTTCTTTAGATCAAGCTTTTTTACGCCGCCTGCGATTTGTTTTTTCTTTCCCCTTCCCAGATTCTAAATCCCGAGCAGAAATTTGGCGGCGTGTTTTCCCCCAAAAAACACCAACTCAAGGATTAAACTTTGAAAAACTTGCTCAGCTTAATCTAGCAGGTGGAAATATCCGCAATATTGCTTTGAATGCTGCCTTTATTGCTGCACAAGCAGAAGAACCAGTTATGATGAAACACATATTAAGTGCAGCGTATAGTGAGTGTATGAAGTTAGAAAGAGCCTTAACAGATACTGAGATTCAAGGTTGGCTCTGATTGACGAAGGAGTGTAAAGTATGGAAACAGCAGATGTCATTATCATCGGTAGTGGTCAGGGGGGCGTTCCCTTAGCGACAGATTTTGCAAAAGAAGGTCGCAACGTTGTTCTATTTGAACGAGACGCACTGGGTGGCAGTTGTATCAACTATGGCTGCACTCCCTCTAAAGCGTTTTTGGCAGCAGCTCATGCTGCAGGTCGTGCCCGTCAAGCTCAGGAGTTAGGGGTTCATGCTCAAGTTGAGGTTGATTTTCCGGCTGTGATGGAGCGAGTACGCTCAATTCGCGATCGCTTCAATCAAGGAGTTCACACACGTTTGCATGATGTAGGGGTAAGGGTGGTGTGTGCAGAAGAACAAACGAAACGTCGTGGTCGTAGATTAAGCATTATCGGGTTTCTTCAACCAATAATTACGCTTTATTTATAGTTTGGTTATTGGAGGTGTCAATCGCAAATCCTACATTCAGATGATGGAGCAAGAAGCTCAAGAAGCCGAAAAGACTGGAGGCACTAGAGTCATCGTTCAAGATAATGGCCCAATACATCGATGCAAGGAAGTTCAGCAGTTATGGCCAAAGTGGGAAAAACAGGGTTTGTACATCTTCTTCTTGCCCAAATATTGCTCTGAAATGAACCCAATTGAATTGGAGTGGCAACACCTCAACAAAAATGAGTTAGCGGGACAAATGTTTGATGACGAGTTACAACTTGCCTACGCCGTAATTGATGGTGTTCAAGCCAGAGGAGAGAGAGGAAACTACAGTACGCAACGTGTTAAATTTCACTCTAATTCCACTCGTTAATATTTCGTTACATACATAGAAATTTTCCCGCCGACTTACTTACTCGTTCATTCGTTGCAACTAAAGTACCAACACCGATTTCCACTCCTCCTAATTCCCACAGCATTTCTTGCTGTTTTTCATAGGGTAAATGTCCATAGTTATTTATCCATCCCAGAAATGCTTGCAGCCTTACTCGTATGTCTTGCCCTGGAACCATATCACCAGCCCAATCCGCTGTTTGTAAATTTCCACAATGTGAACATTTACATGTATGGCGATGATATTCAACGATTTCTATTGGGC
>NZ_CAWMYC010000138.1:0-57641 GCF_963872035.1 Scytonema sp. HK-05 | reverse complement strand
CATGTTCGCTTAATTGCCCATAATAAAACTTATTTGTAGTAAGGACTTCAGTCCTTGGTTTGTCGGGAAAGAGGACTAAAGTCCTCACTACGAACTGATATGATTATTTACTATTTGACTTGCGCTTAATGTTGGTTAACTTTTGTTGCAGAGTGTTTTGATAGGTTTGTTCTTTGGCTATTTGCTGCTGTTTATCTACTTGCATGAGAACTGTTTTTAGCTCATTCAGCTTGACGTTCGGCTCTGAAGTGATATTGCGTAAAATTGTTTGAAAATGTTCTAGCATTCGAGTTATGCTGCTTTGCTCGAATAAGTCTGTGTTGTATTTCAACAATCCTGTTATTCCTTGCTCTGTATCCATAAGCTCCAAGAGTAGGTCATGTGTTACTGTTGTGTTTTCCACTTCCAAAGGACTTAAGGTCAAACCTGAAAGTTCTAAGGGTTGGATTGGAGTATTTTGGAGTATGATTTTTACCTGAAATAACGGCGTGTGGCTCAACTGTCGCTCTGGATTGAGAACCTCTACTAACTTGTCGAATGGTAGGTCTTGATGAGCGTATGCTCCTAAGGTACAATCGCGTACCCGTCCCAGTAACTCTCGAAAGTTGGGGTTTCCTCCTAGGTATGTGCGTAATACCAATTGGTTGACAAAAAACCCAATTAACCCTTCAGTTTCTGCTTGGTTGCGGTTGGCAACATCGGTACCCACAACAATGTCGTCTTGCTCGCTATAGTAGTGCAGCAAGATGACAAAAGCTGCTAGCAGTGTCATAAACAGCGTAACTCCTTCCTCAGTGGTGAGCTTTTTCAGCGCCTCAGATAGGGTTTTGTCTAGCGAGAGAGATTGTCTTGCCCCCCGGTGAGTTTGAACCGCTGGTCGAGGACGGTCTGTGGGTAATTTCAGAACAGGAAGATTGTTACCAAGCTGCTTCCAGTAAGCAAGCTGGGTTTCTAGCACCTCCCCCTGCAACCACTGGCGTTGCCAAACTGCAAAATCTGCATACTGGATAGGTAGTTCAGGAAGTGGTGAGGACTTGCCAAGACAGAAAGCTTCATAGAGGGTTGGGATTTCTCGGATAATTACGCCCATAGACCAACCGTCGGAGATAATGTGGTGCATTGTGAATAGCACCACGTTATCTGCTTCACCTAGTCGCAAAAGAGTCACTCGCAACAGGGGACTTTTATCAATAGTGAAGGGTTTTTCAGCCTCTTCTTTGGCAATCGTACGTATTTTTTGCTGCTTATTAACAGGGATTTCACTGAGGTCTACCACAGGCACTGCCAAGGTTAGGGTTCGAGCAATAACTTGGACAGGTTGCCCATTCTCTACAGTAAAGGTGGTTCGCAAGACTTCGTGACGCCGCACGATTTCGTTAAGACTCTGTTCCAATGCTGGCACGTTGAGCGAACCAATGAGACGGACAGTAGTAGAAATATTGTAGGAGGTGTCGTGTGGAGCCAACTGGTGGAGGAACCACAGCCGTTGTTGGGCGAAGGAGAGGGGTAGGTTTTTCTCCCGTGGAACGGGTACTATAGGCGGAGCCATCAGTCCTTGCCCCGCTTTCATTGTCTTTTCAATGGTTTCGGCTAGCTCAGCTATTGTAGGCGACTCAAACAAACAGCGCAGCGGTAACTCCACTTGAAAGACTTTGCGCAGCCGGGAAATAACCTGGGTGGCTAGCAGTGAATGTCCGCCTAGCTCAAAGAAGTTGTCGTGGATACCTACTTGTTCCAGCCTCAAAATATCAATCCATATGGCAGCTAGTACCTCTTCGATGGGGGTACGAGGTTCTGCAAAAGATTTTTCTAAGTCAGGTCTAGCCAACTCAGGTGCAGGTAGCGCTTGTCGATTAACCTTGCCGTTAGGCGTTAGCGGCAGTGCCTTTAGTATCATAAAGGCAGAAGGCATCATATACTCAGGCAGTTTGTCCTTAAGGAAGCGCCGCAGTTCAGTAATTGTCAGTGCTTGCTCTGGGTGAGGAACTACATATGCTACCAAACGCTTAGAACCTGGTTCATCCTCGCGAACCACAACCACACTCGCTCGCACCGCTGAATGTTGTGTTAGCGCTGCTTCAATTTCTCCGAGTTCAATCCGGAAGCCGCGAATCTTCACCTGATTATCAATGCGATCGAGAAACTCAATGTTGCCATCTGGTAGATAGCGACATAAGTCGCCAGTTTTGTAAAGCCGCGCTCCTGGTTCGTCGCTAAAGGGGTTGGAGATGAATTTTTCAGCACTCAGTTCGGGGCGGTTGAGGTAGCCCCGTGCTAGTCCTTTGCCGCCTATATGTAGTTCCCCTGGCACGCCAATAGGAACGGGTTGTCCTTGAGAGTCCAGTAGATAAATCTGCGTATTTGCAATCGGGCGACCGATAGGAACAATTGGTAAATCGCTTTGACGCTTGCAAGTCCAAAAGGTGACATCAATGGCAGCTTCAGTCGGACCATAGAGGTTGTGCAATTCGGCATCTAGACTGGCAAAGAACCGTTTTTGGAGTTCAAAGGGCAACGCCTCGCCGCTGCAAATTACTCGTTTGAGGGATTTACATTTCTCAAGTCCTGGCTCTTGTAAGAAAACTTGGAGCATAGAGGGGACGAAATGCAGCGTGGTAATTTGCTCTTGGGCAATCAGCTTCACCAAATAGGCACTATCCTGATGACCACCTGGTTGGGCAACAACCAGACGAGATCCATCTAACAATGGCAAGAAAAACTCCCAAACTGACACATCGAAGCTGAAGGGGGTCTTTTGTAGAACGCTGTCGGCTGGCGTGAACTGATAGGTATCCTGCATCCAGAGCAAGCGATTACAAATGCCCATGTGGGTGTTCATCGCCCCTTTGGGTCTGCCTGTAGAACCAGAGGTATAAATTACATAGGCGAGATTGTTAATTGTTACCCAGCCAGTAGGGTTTTCCTGACGCTGTTGGGAGATAGCGTCCCAGTCTGCGTCTAGACAAATGACTTTGGCTTGATGATAAGGCAAACTCTCTAACAGCCGTGCTTGGGTAAGCAGCACCGGCACAGAGGTCTCATGCAGCATGAAAGCCAACCGTTCTTGAGGGTATGCTGGGTCAAGCGGTACATAAGCACCACCCGCCTTGAGAATACCCAAAAGTGCGATGACCATCTCTAGCGATCGCTCCACACAAATACCCACCAGTACCTCTGGTGCCACTCCCAGTGTTTGCAAGTGGTGTGCTAATTGATTTGCTTTTGTGTTCAGCTCCCGGTAGGTTAACTGTTGGTCTTCAAAGATGACAGCAATGGCGTCGGGCGATCGCTCTACTTGAGCCTCAAAAAGTTCGTGAATGCACTGGTCTTGAGGATAGTCAGCCTGTGTATCATTCCAGTCTACCAGCAGTTGTCGCTCAGCTTCTGTTAAAAGTGACAACTCCTTGAGACGTTTTTGGGGATTGGCGACCATCCCTTCCAACAATGTCTTAAGATGCCCTAGCATCCGGTCGATGGTGGCAGTGTCAAAGTGATCGCCCTTTTGGTAGGATATCCTGAGCAATAACTCTGAACCCGGTACTGCACTCAGGGTCAGAGGATAATTCGTCTTTTCAAAGCCACGCCAATTGCGAATATCTAAGTTGAGATTGTGTTCCCTAAGGTGCACCTCTACAGGGTAATTCTCAAAAACCACGATACTCTCAAACAAAGGCATACCGGGCGGAATGTCACTCCATTTTTGGATTTCAAAGAGCGGAGTATATTCGTACTGACGCGCTGAAGCGCATTCAGCCTGTAATTGCTGGAGCCAAGGCAGCAGGAACTGTTCGGCAGGCACTTGTACTCTGACTGGCAGCGTGTTGATAAACAACCCTACCATCGAATCGGCTTTCACCAAAGAAGGAGGACGACCGGAGACTGTAGCCCCAAAAATCACATCTTCTTCACTGCTGTAGCAGTTCAACAGCAAAGCCCAAGCTCCCTGCACCAAGGTATTCAGTGTCAGCTGATGCTGCTGTGCAAAGGACTGTAGTGCGGCTGTGGTTGCGTGTGATAAGCGAATTTGTTGCTTATCGTAGCTTTCTTCTTGGTCAGTTAACTTTTGAGAAACCTGCCGCATTAAGAGTAGCGTGGGAGTTTGTACATCACTGAGCTGTTTGCGCCAGAAAACTTCCGCACAAGACAAGTCCTGCTGCTGTAGCCAAGCGATGTAATCTCGGTAAGGACGCGGTTGTGCCAAAACGAGGTTCTCATCCTGACAAAACGCTTGGTAGTAGGCAATAACTTCTTTGAAGATTATGGACAAAGACCAGCCGTCAAAAAGCAGATGGTGATGGCTCCAGATAAAGTAATAACTAATTTCCTGCAGCTGAATCAGCAAAAGGCGCATGAGCGGTGCGCGTGTAAGTTCAAAACCTCGCTGGCGGTCTTTTTGCAGTAAAGCTTCCAGTCGTTGTTGTTGCTCATCTGTTGGTACTCCCTGCCAGTCTTGGTTTTCCCAAGGGAGTGTTACCTGTCGTCCTACCACCTGAAGCGGTTTTTCCAGATTTTCCCAGACAAAGGCGGTGCGTAGCACTGGATGCCGAGTTACGACTCGCTCCCAAGCTTGGGCAAATGCAGCAATGTTCAACTTCCCATGCAGTTCAAAACTGATTTGTTGAACATATACCCCTGATGTTGGCTCACAAAGGCTATGGAAAAGCATTCCCTGTTGCATGGGAGATAAAGGATAGGCATCCTCAATATTTTTTAAGCTCATGTTGTTTATCTCCCCTAAAACGAAATCTTGCCCAATGCTTGATTAAGTCCGTCTTGACTCAGTTGCACCAACGGGAAATCTGAAGGCGTAAAACCGCCTGCATCGGAGGACTGACAGTGAGCAATGAGCGATCGCAACGCTTCTATAAACCCCTCAGCCAGCGCCTCGATTGTAGTGCGCTTATGCAGCTTCTCGCTGTAAGTCCAATTCATTTGTAGTCGCCCTTGGGAGATGACACCGTTGACTGCCAACAGATGAGTCCGGCTGGCCCGCCAACTGCGCTCCGCACCCTTGGAGGATTGAGCCAATCCAAATAGGGATGGCTGTGGTATAACTTGGTCAAACTGCCCCAAGTAGTTAAACATCACCTCAGGTTTTGGTAGCTCAGAAATTTCCTTCACCCCACTTATATAATTCAGCACACCATAACCTAGTCCTCGATTTGCGATGCCCCGCAGTTGCTCTTTGACAGCTAAAAGGGCTTCTCTGGGATTGGCAGCCTCTCCCAAAGTAAGTAGCACGGGAAACATAGAAGTAAACCAGCCCACAGTGCGGGATAGGTCTATATCCTCAAACAGTTCTTCTCGCCCGTGACCCTCCAAGTTAATGAGCAGTGAAGATTGTCCTGTCCACTGGGCAAATGCTTGCACCAGCGCCGTGAGCAAAACATCGTTTATCTGAGTGCGATACGCTGCTGGCACATCTTGCAGCAAAGCTTGAGTCTCTTCCACACAGAGGGCTACCGAAACGGTGTGGGCTGTCGCCTCTGTGTTTTCTCCCCCTGGATAATCTACAGGAATGCACTTAGCTGGTTGATGTGTTCTTAACCAGTAATCTAACTCTGAGTGCAAAGCTCTTGACTGGGCATACTCTTGCAGTCTTTCCGACCACTGTTTAAACGAAGTAGTTTTGGCTGGCAACTGGACTGCCTTTCCCTGACTAAGTTGTTGGTAGGCTGTCTGCATATCCTCAACCAAGATCCGCCAAGAAACACCATCAATAACTAAGTGGTGGGTCGCCAAAAGCAAGCGGCTGTGCCGATCTCCACCAAGGTCAAAGTAAGCAACCCGTAGTAATGGACCTTTTGACAAATTCAGGCTCGCTTGGAATTCATTAGCGGCTGCTACAATAGCAGCCTCCTGCTCCTCTTGCGGTACGGCTGACAAATGCAGCTGTGTTAGTGGTATCAACTCGTCAGGAGGGGCGATCGCTGAAGTCCAGCCTATGTCCTGTTTTGTAAAACGCAGGCGGAGTGCATCGTGATGTAGTAGTAACGACTGCACGACCTGTTCTAGTAGCACGGGATTAAGTGGCTGTTGCACTTCCAGCAGAAGCGACTGATTCCAATGATGTGCGTCTGGCAAATCTTGTGCAAAGAACCAGTACTGAATTGGTGTCAACGCGACTGACCCCGTGACCAGTCCCTGTTCAGCTTGAATCTGGTTGCTTGTGCCAGCTACTGCTGCCAGTTGGGCAATTGTTTGATGTTGAAACAGCTGCTTAGGAGTCAGATGCAGACCTGCTTGGTTGGCTCTAGATATTACCTGAAGGCTGAGAATAGAATCCCCACCCAATTCAAAGAAGTTGTCATTTACACCTACCTGTTTTAAACCAAGTACTTGCACCCAGATAGCGGCTAACTGTTTTTCGGCGGTCGTCTGAGGAGCGATGAAATCTGCTTCTCGTTCTGGACTTTGCCGATCCAGTGCTGGCAGTGCCCGACGATCCACCTTACCGTTAGGTGTTAAAGGCATTGCCTCAAGCAGCATGAAAGCAGAAGGCATCATGTATTCTGGTAACTTTTCTTTGACAAAGCTACGCAGTTCATTAATCAATGCTGAGTGCTGATCGCTGATAGCAAAAACAGTGCTTTCATTTAAATTAGTTGAAATATTTGTAACTATATAAGCGATTAAGCGCTTATTTCCAGGTTGTTCTTCTCTTGCCACCACTACGGTTTCCCGCACCGCTGGGTGTTGATTCAACACCGCCTCAATCTCTCCCAACTCAATGCGGAATCCCCGAATCTTCACCTGGTAATCAATCCGCCCCAAGAATTCTAGGTTCCCGTCTGGCAGATAACGGGCTAAATCCCCAGTTTTGTACAGACGCGCTCCCGACTCGTTACTAAAGGGATTGGGGATGAATTTTTCTGCTGTCAGTTCAAAAGTATTCAAATAGCCCCTCGCGACTCCTACACCGCCGATGTACAGTTCGCCCGTAACTCCCACAGGCACAGAGTTGAGATGCCAATCCAACAGATAAATTTGGATATTGGCAATCGGACGACCAATGGGCACTGTCTGGCGATGGGTATTGCTTTGAGGTACGCATTTCCAAAAGGTTACATCTACCGCTGCTTCGGTCGGACCGTAGAGATTGTGTAATTCAGCGTCCAGACGATTAAAAAAGCGTTTTTGAAGTTCAACTGGCAGCGCCTCGCCACTACAAATCACCCGTGTGATACACTTACAAGATTCAAGACCTTCTGCTTCAAGAAACACTTGCAGCATGGAAGGTACAAAATGCACGGTGGTGATTTGCTGCTGTGCAATCAAATTGACTAGGTAGTTAGTGTCTCTATGCCCCTCTGGTCGAGCCACCACTAAACGCGCACCTGTTAACAATGGTAAGAAAAATTCCCAGACTGACACATCGAAGCTCAAGGGTGTCTTCTGCAAAACTTTATCTGCTGCTGTTAATTGGTAAGCGTCTTGCATCCAGAGTAAGCGATTGCAGATGCTCCGGTGGGTATTCATCGCTCCCTTTGGTTTACCCGTAGAACCAGAGGTGTAGATAACGTAAGCTAAGTTATCGACAGTAGTATTGCAAACAGGGTTTTCTGAGCTTTCGCGGGCAATAAGTTTCCAGTTGGTGTCTAGGCAAACTAGGCGATCTGTATGTGTAGGAAGACTCTCAAGCAAGCGCTGCTGGGTTAACAACACGCTTGGTTGAGAGTTTTCTAACATGAAAGCCAATCGCTCTTGGGGATAGCTTGGGTCTAGCGGTACATAAGCGCCACCCGCCTTGAAAATACCCAAAAGTGCGATGACCATCTCTAGCGATCGCTCTACACAAATTCCCACCAGTACCTCTGGTCTCACGCCCAGCTTTTGTAAATAATGTGCCAGTTGATTTGCCCGCTCGTTCAGTTCCTGATATGTCAGTTGCTCATTCTCATACACCACTGCTACAGCATCTGGGGTTCGTTCTACCTGCGCCTCAAACAACTGATGCAAACACAATTCATTGCCATATTCAGTTTTAGTATTATTCCACTCTACTAGCTGCTGCTGCTCAGTTGTTGTCAGCAAAGGCAACTCAGAAAGGCGCTGCTGTGGATTTGCGACGATACCTGCGAGCAAAGTTTGAAAATGCCCTGAATAGCGAGAAATCGTTGCTTCATCGAAGAGATCGGTGTTGTACTCAAAGGTGGCAATCAGTCCCTGCTCTGTATCTTGCATCGATAGGGTCAAGTCAAACTTCGCCGTTCCACTGTTGACTTTCAAAGGCTGTATGCTTAAAGCAGGTAGCTCCAATGTTTTCATTGGGGCATTCTGGAAAACAAACATCACCTGGAACAGTGGTGCGTGGCTCAAGTTGCGTTCCGGTTGCAATTCCTCCACCAGCTTCTCAAAAGGTAAGTCTTGGTGAGCGTATGCTGCCAAGGTACAATCCCTAACACTTCCTAGCAACTCTCGGAAACTGGGATTGCCAGACAAATCGGTTCGCAGCACCAAGGTATTGACAAAAAAGCCAATTAATGATTCAATTTCACCTCGGTTGCGGTTGGCGATGGGAGAGCCAATTAGGATGTCTTGCTGTCCTGTGTAGCGATAGAGCAAGGTTTTGAACGCCGCCAACAGTGTCATAAACAAGGTGACACCTTCCTGTTGGCTGAGGGTCTTGAGCGCCTCTGTGAGTTCCTTGGACAGTACGAAGGAATGCTCCTTGCCTGCAAAGGTTTGCACACTCGGTCTGGGACGGTCTGCGGGCAGTTCCAAAACTGGCAGGTCGCCTTGCAGTTGCTGTTTCCAGTAATCTAACAAAGCTCGCAACTGCTCTCCTTGCAGCCACTCTCGTTGCCAAACGCTAAAGTCGGCATACTGGATAGGCAGTTCCGGCAGGGGAGAGGGTTTGCCTTCACAGTATACTGCATAAAGTGCTGCCATCTCTTCAACCAGCACACCCGTTGACCAAGCATCGGAGACGATGTGGTGCATTGTCAACAGCAATAGATGCTCCTGTTCACCCACTTGCAGGAGTTTGGCTCGCAACAATGGTCCTTTGGCTAAGTCAAAGCCTTGCTGCACTTCCTCAAGAATGAAATTTTGGATTTGGGATTGGGGAATTGTGGTGCAATCTAAAATCGACAATCTCAAATCCATCTTGGGGTGGATGACTTGCATTGGTTGCCCGTTGACTCTGGCAAAGGTGGTTCGCAAAACTTCGTGCCGTTTGATAACTTCGTTGAAGCTTTGTTCCAATGCGGCAATATTGAGTGAACCTGTGAGCCGAATGACTCTGGGAAGGTTGTACGAGGGCGATCCAGGTTCCAGTTGGTTGAGAAACCATAGCCGCCATTGAGCAAAAGACAGTGGTAAATCTTTGTCCTTAGCAGCGCGAGGAATCGCTGTAGTTTCTAGTTCTTGACCAGCCCTCATCGCTGTTTCAATATGCGCCGCCAGTCCGGCTACTGTTGGCGATGCAAACAACTGTCGCAGTGGTATTTCTACACCAAAGGCAGTACGGAGTCGGGAAATCACCTGCGTTGCAAGCAGGGAGTGTCCACCTAAGTCAAAGAAATTGCCGTCAATACTCAACCGTTGCACGCCCAGAAGCTGCGCCCACATCGCGGCTATGACTTCTTCGACCGGAGTACGGGGCGCTACAAAAGTTTTTTCGATCAGCGCTGCCTCATCTGGTGCGGGAAGTGCATGGCGGTCTATTTTACCATTTGATGTCAGCGGTAAAGCCTTCAGCACCACAAAAGCTGACGGTATCATGTATTCCGGCAACTTTTCTTTAAGCAAACTACGTAGGTCACCAGTCAGTGTTAAGTGCTGCGTGTTGGGTACTGAGGGAACGATATAAGCGACTAGGCGCTTGTCACCACCATCCTCTCTGGCAACAACGACCACCTCCTGCACAGCCCGGTGTTGGCTGAGTACGGCTGAAATCTCTCCCAACTCTATACGGAAGCCCCGGATTTTCACTTGGTCATCGAGGCGATGGAGAAACTCTAGATTTCCATCTGGTAAATAGCGTACCAAATCGCCTGTCTTGTACAGCCGATCCAATTTAAAATCCACAAAGGGATTGGCAATGAATCGGTCAGCAGTTAGTTCGGGGCGGTTGAGATAACTCCGCGCTAATGATTTTCCACCAATGTACAGTTCACCTGGAACTCCTATAGGAACTGGCTGTAACTGCTTATCCAACACGTAAACCTGGGTATTGGCAATTGGTCGCCCTATGGGAACTGTTGCTGCTTTGAGCTCCCCGCTTATTAAAGGAGGTTGGGGGGATACAGTATAAGTTAGCACCCCAACAGTGGTTTCTGTCGGACCGTAGTGATTGATAATCCGGCAGTGTGGTGCATATTGCTGAATCGTCTCAACCAAATGCCAATCAGTTGCTTCGCCGCCGAGAATGAGTAGCTGGCGGGGCAAAATAGACTCAATGTCACTGGAAGTCAACAACGCCGATATGTGCGAAGGAACTATTTTTAGGCAGTCGATAGGATGGCGACGGAAATATGCTGCTAGTGCTGCTGCATCAGACGCCCTTTCCCAAGAAACGACATGGAGACAGCCCCCAGTGCAAAGACAAGGGAAAATGACCGTGTTGCCCAAGTCTGCTGCGAAAGTGGAAACGGTGGCAAAACTGGCATCTTTGGGCAGTTCCAGCTTTTCTAAAATGCCGTACAGGTAATTGCAAAGTTGCTGATGCTCAATTGCAACGCCCTTAGGTTTGCCTGTAGAACCGGAGGTATATATTACATAGACTAGATTCTCAGGTGTGGCTTTACTGGTGGTATTTTCTGTACTTTCCCTAGCAATATCTTTCCAGTCGGTGTCTAAAGACACTACTCTGGAATTTTGGATTGAATCAATGCCTTGTTGTGTCAAGAGTATTGGTACTTGAGCATCCTGTAGACGGAAGGCGATCGCCTCTTTCGGTAGCCCCGGATCGAGTGGTAAGTACGCTCCACCAGCTTTGAGAACGCCCAGCATTGCCACTATCATTAAATAGGAACGTTCTAAGCAAATACCCACCACGACATCAGGCTGCACTCGCAACTTTTGTAGGTAGTGGGCTAGTTGATTAGCACTCTGGTTGAGTTCGCTGTATGTGAGTTGTTTATCCTCAAAAACAACTGCAATTTTATCTGGTGTGAGAGTTGCCTGTTCTTCAAAGAGTTGGTGAATACACTTGTTTCGTGGAGAATCGACCTGCGTTTGATTGAAATCGATGAGTAGTTGCTCCAGCTGATTAGGTGGCAGTATTTGTAACTGACTAATTGCCACATCTGGATTTTCAATCGCGCTGGTTAATAAAGTTTGAAATTGTTCTGCTAGGCGATGAATCGCATCGGCTGAAAATAAATTGGCATTATAATAAAACCCTAACTCTAAAAACTCCTCTTTATCAATACAAGATAGTTTAATTTGAAAAGGCTCAAGACAAATATATTGGGTGTCAAATGAAAACAATACATCACTTGCCAAACATTTTTCTGGCAATTGTTCAAAATCAAAAATAAAGGGAAAACTTTCTACATTTTTTTCAAAAATAAAATCTTCTTGCCACTCGTTAGCTTCTTCCACAGCTTGAGTGACCTGTTGTAAGACTTCCGAAAAGTGTAAATCTGTATTTAAGCGACTGGTAATTGGTAGCGATTTTGCAAATAGCCCCAAGACATCATTCAGTTCTTCATATTCTCTGCCATGACAGATTTTACCAACAATAATCTCTGCCTGTCCTGTGAACCGCCAAAGTAATATCTGCCAGCATGAAAGCAAGAATAAAGAAACTAAATTAGAGTTTAAGCCTTCTCCTCCTCTTGTCTCTGCGCCTCTGTGGTTCGTTTTAATTTCTTGAGTGAGATGGGGAGAAAGCGTAAAATTATAAACTTGCGGTTGAAATTCTGTTTTTTGATAAAAATTATCTGCAAAAGGTAACGTCAACGTATCTAGAGCAGAAAAATCTTGCTGACTCCAATAGTTTTTACCAGCTTCTGCTTCTGAGTCTTCCAGTAAATCATTCTGCCACTCAGAAAATTGCACATATTGTACAACTTCTTTGCTAAAATCTTCACCCTGCAAACAAGCAGAGTATGAATCGCTGATTTCTGCAAATAAATTCTTTAGAGTTCTAGCATCAGCACAAAGCGCAGGTAGAGTCACTACCAAGATATGCTTGTTGGCTGACAATTGTAGTAGAGAGCAACGCAGCAGAGGTCCCTGCTCAAAATCAAAAGGGTGGGATTTTTCTTCTTGACAAATAGATGTAATTGTGAATTTTTGAGAGTTATCCTTGCTCAAATAAATCTCTCGCCAAGACAAGACACTGCTATCCTTTACAACCATGACCGGAATTTTCATACCTGGTAGGCAATGAAATGTTGTTCGCAGAATCTGATGGCGATTGACGATGTTTTGTAAAGCGGCTTTTAATACCTCAGGTTTAAAATTCCCTTCAATACAAATGACACTTTGAGCTACATAAGCAGCGCCACTTTCTTTTTGCAATAACCAAAGACGTTTCTGATGAGGAGAAAGACGAAAACCGCTAATAGTTTCAGTTATCATTGACTGACTTCCTCCTTATACGCTTTTGCTTGCAATATCTTGATTTTGAAACATTTCTCCCATTGCGACTACAATCTTACGTTCTCCTACATAAGCATTGCGTCCGTGTGCAGCCAACATATTATCTAGCATCAAAATGTCTCCTTGCTGCCAAGGGAAGCTCGTTTTAGACTGCTGATAAACTTCATTGATTTGTTCAATGACCGAGTTCTCTATAGGAGTTCCATCTCCGTAGTAAACATTGCGCGGTAGTTTTGTCTCTCCAAATAAAGATAACAAAGAATCACGAACGTCTGGCTCTAAATAGGCTATATGGTGTAGCTGAATTTGATTGAAAAAGACTTGAGCGCCAGTTTTGGGATGTGCTGCTAGGGCTGGACGAATCTGGCGAGTTACTAAACCATTATTATCGTACCATTCAAAATCAATTTTCGCTCGACGACAGTAATTTTCTACTACAGATTTTTCATTCGTGTGGAAAAATTCTTGCCAACTAACATCCAGACTATCTGTGTAGTTGCGGACATACATTAATTGCTTTTGCGCTAATCTTTCTCGCAGCTTTGGTTCAAGGAGTTGGTAAGCTTTCCGACAATCTACAATGGGCGTTTCTCCACCTTGTAAAGCTGGTTGTACACAGAAAAACCAAATTTTTAGAGGAAACTGATGTAAGTGAGAGCTTTCATTATGGAACAAAATAGCTTTGTCGGATGGGTAAGGGGTAGAACCATAAACTTTACCGCCTAATCCTGCACGCGGTAAGTCGCCATACTCACCGAACAATTCTGGACAAATCGCTTGAGCAAAACTTTCAAATTGAGACACAGAACCTACATTGAAACCTCTAAAAAGAATGGCTCCATGTTGGAATAATTGTGTCTCTACAAATTCTCGGTTACTTTTAGCCCAAGCCAGAAAATCGATTTCGTGAACATTTGGGTGAATGACTAGAGGAAATGTTGCGCCTGCTTGAAGATAGCCAGTCTTAATCAATTCTGTTTGTGATAAGCTAACAGCTTTGGGGGCAATGCTGATAAACTTTTGCCGCTTGAACGCTTGGCGATCGCTTTTTTGCATAGCTTGTTGTTGTCTTTCCGTTTCTGTCAGCATTTCTAAAGTGTTGATCCGAGCATCGGGTTGCGCCACAATGCTGTTAAGCAGCATCTCGAAGTGACCTGTCATGCGCTTGATGGTGGAGTCGTCAAAAAGATCAGCATTGTACTGCCACTTGCCCACGATTCCTTGTTCTGTTTCTGTGAGAAATAGCGCTAAATCAAACCTTGCGATTTTGTTTTCAACTTCCAATTGGCTTAATGTCAGTCCTGGCAATTCTAAGGCTGGCATTGAGGCATTTTGAAGAACAAACAACACCTGAAATAGTGGCGACGTGTTGCTCAAACTTCGCTCAGGACGCAAAGCTTCTACTAATTTCTCAAAAGGCAAGTCCTGATGGGCATAAGCTTCTAATGTGACCTCGCGCACTCGGAGGAGCAACTCCTGAAAACTCGGGTTACCGCTTAAATCGGTGCGTAAGACAAGCAGGTTGACAAAAAAACCAATTAATGATTCTGTTTCCGCCCGGTTGCGATTGGCAACATCAGTGCCAACAACAATATCATCCTGATTTGCATAGCGTTGTAGCAGCACCTGAAAACCTGCCAACAAGGTCATAAACAAAGTGGCACCTTCTTGTCGGCTCAGGGTTTGAAGCGCTGCGGACAGGGTGGAAGGAATGACGAAGGATTGAGCACCACCTCGGCTGGTTTTTACTTCTGTTCGAGGACGAGTTGTAGGTAATTGCAGTACCGGGAGGTTGTTCCCCAATTGCTTCTTCCAGTATGCGAGTTGGGCTTGGAGGACTTCACCCTGCAACCACTGTCGTTGCCACACGGCAAAGTCTGCATACTGGATGGGCAGTTCAGGCAATGGAGAGGGTTTTCCGGCAGAGAAAGCTCGATACAGTGCTGCCAACTCCCGAACGAACACACCCATCGACCAGCCATCTGAGACAATATGGTGGATTGTAAATAGCGCGATATGCTCTTGCTCGCCGATGTGTAAAAGAGTGCATCGCAGTAATGGACCTTGATCTAGGTCAAAAGAGCGTTGAAATTCTTCTGCACTCAGTCGTTGAATCTCAGTTTCCCGTTCAGCTTCTGGCAACTTCCGCAAATCAACTATTGGAAGTTTTACAGTTAGGGTTGGGGTTATAGTTTGAAATGGTTGCCCATCCACCACACCAAAGGTCGTACGTAAAGCTTCATGGCGGCGTACAATCTCACTCAAGCTTTGCTCTAGTGCATCCACATTTAGGGAACCAACAAGGCGTATGGCGGCTGGTGTGTTGTACGTAGAACTACCAGGCTGTAGTTGCTCTAAGAACCACAATCGTTCCTGAGCAAAGGACAGAGGTAGATTGCCGTCTTTGGAGACACGTTTGATAGTAGGAGCTTCATGTCCTAGCTGTGCCTTTATGACCTCCTGAATGCTTTTGGCTAATCCAGCAACTGTTGGTGACTCAAACAAGCGGCGTAGCGGTAAATCTATCTGGAAGGTGTGACGAATGCGAGAAAGAACTTGAGTCGCTAGTAATGAATGTCCACCCAAGTCAAAGAAATTGTCATATATACCAACCTGTTCCACACCAAGGACTTGAACCCAAATTCCCGCTACCACTTCTTCCACTGGATCATGAGGTGCAACAAAAGCTGCTTCTATGTTGCGTTTGGCAATATCAGGTGCTCTCAATGCGCGGCGGTCTACTTTACCATTAGGTGTCAAAGGTAGCATCTCCAGCATGACAAACGCGGAGGGTACCATATAACGAGGCAATTTCTCCGCCAGGAAGCGGCGCATTTCGTTCGTCGTAACTGTCTGTTCTGGTTGTAGAACTAGATAGGCTACCAAATGTTTGTCACCTGGTTCATCCTCCCAGACTACAGCCACACTCGTCTGTACCCCTGGATGTTGGTTTAATGCTGCCTCAATTTCCCCAAGTTCGATACGGAAGCCCCGGACTTTTACCTGATTGTCAATCCGTCCTAAGAACTCGATGTTTCCGTCTGGCAAATACCGGGCTAAATCGCCAGTTTTGTAAAGCCGGGAAGTTGACTCTTGATTGAAGGGGTTCGGGATAAATTTAACAGATGTCAGTTCTGGTTGGTTGAAATAACCTCTGGCTAAGCCAACACCGCCGATATGTAACTCACCTGGTACACCAATGGGTACGGGTTGCAAATGGTTATCTAGGAGATATATTTGTGTGTTGGCGATCGCGCGACCGATAGAGACAATGCTATCTCGTCCGTTGAGATCCTTGTTGCTTTCCACCTTTTGGACTGCTGACCAAACGGTGGTTTCTGTGGGACCGTATAAGTTCCAAACTTGTGTACTTCGTTCCAGCAACTGATTGGCAAGGGAACGGTCGAGGGCTTCACCGCCGCAAAGGATTTTTAATTGCGAATGGCCATCCCATCCAGCAGCTAGCAGCAGCCGCCAGGTGGCTGGCGTGGCTTGCATAACCGTTGACTTGGAGTCTGCTAGCTGTTCTAACAACTGGGTTCCGTCAGTGGCAACTTCACGGCTGACTACGACTAAACGAGCGCCGACAATCAGCGGCACGTATAGTTCCAATGCTGCAATATCAAAAGATAGTGTGGTAACTGATAAGAGAATATCTTCCTGAGTTAGCCCCAGAGTCAGGCGCATTGTACTTAAAAAGTTAACCAAAGCGCCGTGGGTAATTTGCACTCCTTTTGGTTGTCCGGTTGAGCCGGAGGTATAGATTGCATATACCAGGTTTTCAGTGGTTGCTTTGTTGATCAAATTGTCAGCGCTTTGTTTGACAATCTCCTCCCAGTCCGCATCCAAACATACTACCTTAGCTTTATGTTCAGGTAATACTGCCACTAACTTCTTTTGAGTTAACAGCACTGATACTTTGGTCTCTCCTAGAATGAAAGCCAATCGTTCGTGTGGATAGCTAGGGTCTAGCGGTACATAAGCACCACCCGCTTTGAGAATACCCAAGAGTCCTACTACCATTTCGAGCGATCGCTCTACGTAAATGCCCACCAGCACTTCTGGTCTCACGCCCAATGTTTGTAAGTAGTGCGCTACTTGATTTGCTCTAGCATTCAACTCCTGGTAAGTCAGTTGTTCTTCTTCAAAGACTACTGCTACGGCGTCTGGTGTTCGTTCTACTTGTGCCTCAAATAGCTGATGGATGCAGGCATAACGGTAATCAACCTGTGTATCATTCCAATCCACTAGCAACTGCTGTCGTTCTGCGAGCGTCAAGATTGGTAAGTTAGATAAACGCTGTTCGGGATTGGCTACAATTGCTTCGAGTAATGTCTGATAATGCCCCTGCATTCTAGTAATGGTGGCAGTATCAAATAAATCGCTGTTGTACTCGAATACCCCTATCAATCCTTGTTCGGTGTCTGTTAGGGACACAGTTAAATCAAACCGGGCTGTTTCCGTTTCCACTTCCAACGGACTCAGACTCAATCCTGAAAGCTTCAGCGATTCCATTGCGGCATTTTGCAAAACGAACATCACTTGAAACAGCGGCGTGTGGGTTAGATTTCGGTTTGGCTGTAACTCTTCTACAAGCTGTTCAAAGGGCAAATCTTGGTGAGCATAAGCATCCAGCGTTACCTCCCGAATCCGTCGCAGCAACTCTCTAAAACTCAAATTGCCTGATAAATCGGTACGCAATACAAGGGTGTTGACAAAAAAGCCAATTAGCCCTTCTATTTCACTACGGTTGCGGTTGGCGATGGGAGAACCAACCAAGATATCTGTTTGACCTGTGTAGCGATACAGCAATGTTTTGAACGCTGCTAGCAAGGTCATAAACAGGGTGACTGCTTCTTGCTGCGAGAGAGACTTTAGCGCTTCAGTTAGATTCTTGGGAATTTGCCATGACTGCGTTTTCCCTGTAAAGGTTTGAGCAACTGGTCGTGGGCGCTCGCTGGGTAGTTCCAACACAGGCAAGTTGCCGCCTAACTGCTGTTTCCAGTAAGCCATCTGGGAAGAGCGTACCTCTGTTTGCAGCCACTGTCGCTGCCAAATGGCAAAGTCCGCATATTGAATGGACAGTTCAGGGAGTGGCGATCGCAACTTAACACAAAATGATTCGTATAACGTTGCTATTTCACTAACAAGCACGCCAGCTGACCAGCCATCCGCAATAATATGGTGTATGGTGAACAGCAATATATGCTCGTTCTCTTTGAGCCACAAGAGAGTGACTTGTAGTAATGGACTTTGGCTCAAGTCAAAAGAATGCTGCGCTTGCAACTTAGCCAGTCGTTGAGCCTCTGCCTCTCGTTCCTCTGGAGGTAACTGCCTCAAGTCTACTACTGGCAGGGTAATGTTTAGCGCCGAAGCAATCACTTGCACAGGTTGCCCATTTACGCCTGTAAAACTCGTTCGTAAGGCTTCATGGCGTCGCACAATTTCGTTAAAGCTTTGCTCTAGCGCTAGCACATTCAACGAACCTTTAAGCAGTATAGCTCTAGAAATGTTGTAAGAAGGGCTGCCCGGATCTAATTGGTCGAGGAACCACAACCGTTGCTGGGCAAAAGACAGTGGTAACTCGCTTTCCCGCTTTACTCGCTCGATAGGTAGAGTTGCTAATTTCTGCCCATCGCTCATTGCCGTCTCAATCTTCTGAGCTAGCTCCGCCACTGTGGGTGTTTCAAACAGGCTTCGCAGCGCCAACTCCACTTGAAAGGCTTCGCGCACCTTGGAAACAACTTGGGTAAGCAGCAGAGAGTGTCCACCCAGCTCGAAGAAGTTATCATAAATACCCACTTGCTCAACACCCAACACTCTAGCCCAAATCCCAGCTAGTACCTCTTCAATTGGTGTACGAGGAGTCGCAAAGGTTTTTTCTAACTCAGGGTTGGTTTGGTCAGGTTCTGGCAGTGCCTGACGGTCTACCTTACCATTAGGAGTTAGCGGCAGCGCTTTGAGTATGACAAAGGTTGAAGGCATCATATACTCTGGCAACTTTGCCCGCACATAATGACGCAGTTCACTAACTAGGCAAGGCGATTCCTGGGACAGTACTATATAAGCTGCCAAATACTTTTGACTCGATCCAGAATCTCTCGCAATGACTGCAACCTCCCGCACACTTGGGTGTTGGCTGAGTACCGCTTCAATTTCCCCTAATTCAACACGGAAGCCCCTTATCTTAACTTGGTAGTCGCTGCGACCAAGAAATTCAATCGTGCCATCTGCTAGATAACGACCTAAGTCACCAGTTTTGTAAAGTCTCGCTCCTGGTTCATTGCTGAAGGGATCGGGAATAAATTTAACAGCCGTGAGTTCGGGCTGGTTCAGATAGCATCGCGCTAGAGTTGCACCACCAATGTATATTTCGCCCTTGACTCCGATGGGTGCAGGCTGGAGTTGTTCTTCCAGCACATACACCTGCGTGTTAGCAATTGGTTGACCGAGGGGGACTGTTTTAGATTTTAGATTTTGGTTTTTGGATCGATGGCAAGAAAGCTCGTTATAATCTACTCGATATGTCAGGACACCGACAGTCGCTTCTGTCGGACCGTAGTGATTAAAAATTTGGCAATCAGGCGCATACTGCTGAGTCTGTTCAATCAGTTGCCAATTAACAACTTCACCACCAAGGATGAGTCGCTCTCTAGGTATAAGAGACTGGGGTGTAGAAGATGTCAAAAGAGAGGCAAGGTGAGAGGGAACAATCTTGAGACAGTCGATTGGATGTTTGCTTAGATATTCCAAAAAAGCTGCTGGGTCAGTAGCACGTTCATAGGACATAATATGCAGACATCCACCCGTAGACAGGCAAGGGAAGAGAGCGGTGTTACCCAAGTCCGCAGCAAAGGTAGACACCAATGCGAAGTTGGCGTTTTCAGGTAAGTTTAACCTCTCAATAATGGCATGGACATAATTAACAAGTTGCTGATGTTCAATGGCAACACCCTTGGGTTTACCTGTGGAACCAGAAGTAAACAGCACATAGACAAGATTCTCACTTGTTACCCTACTGGCGGGATTAACATCACTTTCTTTTACAATTGCTTCCCAATCTGCATCCAGACAAATGACCTGTGCAACATCACTAGGCAAAAGATTGACTAGTTGCTGTTGTGTCAACACCACTGGCACCTGAGCATCCTGTAGACGTAATGCCAAAGCCTCTGCTGGCAATGCTGTGTCGAGGGGTACGTATGCTCCACCAGCTTTAAGGATGCCCAAAAGTCCTACAATCATTTCAAGAGAGCGTTCTACACACAGCCCCACCACGACCTCTGATCCCACCCCCTGCTTTTGCAAGTAGTGAGCGATTTTGTTAGCCTGCTGGTTAAGTTCTTGGTAGGTTAATTGTTGGTCTTCAAAGATAACAGCAATGTTGTTAGGCGTCCTTTGTACCTGTTCCTCGAACAGTTGGTGAATGCACTTGCCTTGAGAATAATCTCGCTCGGTGTTGTTGAACTGGTACAGGAGTTGTTGCCTTTCACTGGAACTGAGAATCTCTAACTGACTAATTGCTACATCTGGATGGGCAACAACACTTGCTAACAAAGTCTGAAATTGTCCTGCTAAGCGCTTGATATCTTCTATTTGAAATAAGTTGGAGTCATAATGAAACGCTGTAGTTAATGTGCGATTTTGACGAAGGCAGGAAAGCTTGACTTTGAACCGTTCAGTGCAAGCATACTGCTGATGAATTGAAAACGACACATCAGCAGCCATATGCTTTTCTAACTGTTCATCAAACTCAAAACAAATCGGAAAAAAGCAAGAGGTACTCGGAGGCAGTTCTATTATTTGTTCCCAGTTAAAATAATCCTGTAACTTAGAAATATGATTTATATATTCGTGATTTATATGTAATATTTCTCGAAATTCAGGCTCTGCTTCTAAATTAATTCGTATAGGTAAATATTTTGCAAACAGACCCAAAGCCGCTTCTAGTTCCTGATATCTACGTCCATCAAAATACAATCCAAGAATTATGTCTTGTTGTTTAGTAATACGCCATACCAATACCTGCCAACAAGCCAACAAGAACTGAGCTACAGAAATATCATATTGCTGGCTTAAGGTTTCAATTTCTTCTACTAAAGCTGGTGCAATTGTAAAACTTTGCGTTTGAGGTTGAAATTTTACTTCTTCAGCAGACAGTTTTTCCCAAGGAAGCTTTAATCTTGTCAATGCCGAAATATCCTGTTTTCGCCAATAATCTCTGCCTGCTTCTGTATCTGCTCCTTCCAACAATTCATTTTGCCACTCAGCTAAGTCTGCGTATTGTAGTGTTTCTTCATCATCTAGCTGTTCATCCTGTACACAGGCTGCATAAAACTGGCTGATTTCTCGCACCAAAATTTTTAGCGTTGCAGCATCTGCACAAAGTGCAGGTAGGCAAATAAGCAAAATATATCTGGTTGGCGATAGAGTCACTAAAGATAAGGACAAGGAGGAACCTTGCTCCAAATCAAACGGTTGTTGGTTTAACTGATGAAATAATGCTTGCAACAATTCTTCTTGTTCTTGCTGGTTGTAACTACTCCAATCGTAGTTTTCGCCCCAGAAAATACCACTCTTTCCAATAACTTGAAAAGGTATGGATATACCAGGCAAGCAATGAAAATTAGTACGGAGTATTTCATGCCGACTGACAAATTCTTCTATGGCTACTTTTAAAGTGTTGATATCTAAATTTCCCTCTATCAAAACAGCACATTGAGAACGATAGGGGAGGTTATCAATTTCTTGCAATTGCCACAGATGTTTTTGCTGGGGTGAGAGTCGAAAGCCCTGCATCTCCTCTAGCATGATTTTTCTCCGTACTTAGGACTAAATATCTTGACTAATAAATTGTTCTGCCATTCCTACTACGACCTTTCGCGGTCCTACAAATGGCATTCTTCCGTGTGCTGTGAGCATATTGTCGAGCATTAAAATATCTCCAGCTTGCCAGGGGAAAACAACCATCTCTTGTTGGTAAGCTGCACGAATTTCATCTAATATGTCAGCTTCAATTGGTGAACCATCACCGTAATAAGTATTGTGTGGCAGGTTTTCTTCTGCGAACTCTGCTAACAATGCTTCACGGATGTTTGCTTCCAAAGTTGACACATGAAAAAATGCAGCATGATTAAACCAGATTTGTTCACCTGTTTGTGGGTGTGTAGCAACAGCCTGCCGACAGGAGCGAGTTCTTAAGCGATCGCCCTCTTTCCACTCAAACTCAATGCCATTACTACGGCAAAATGCTTCTACTTCGGCTGAATTGGTTGTTTGAAAAACCGTCTGCCAAGGCAAACCAAAGCCATCGCCAAAGTTACGGACATACATCACTCTTTTTTGGATGAAGCGATCGCGAATCTTTGAGTCAATTCGTTGAAACAATTTTCGCGTGTCGGCTATTGGTGTTTCTCCACCTTGGTGTGCAGGCGTCACACAGTAAAAGAAGATTTTTAGGGGCCAAGAGGCGGCGTAAGAATTCTCGCTATGGAGAAAAATACTTTGGTTAGCTGGATAGTCAGTTGATGTATAAATTTTGCCTTCAACTGCACTCCGAGGTGAGGAGCGATCGCGATATTCCAGTAACTCTCCAGTGACAGTGGAGATGAATTGCTCAAACTCTTGATACCCTTTAAGATGAAAATTCCGAAACAGAATGCCGCCATGCTTAAGCAATTGGGTTGCAATCAACTCTCGATTGCTTGCGGCCCATGCAACTAAGTTTACACCTTCTACAGTCGTTTGAATGAGCAGAGGTAAAGAATTTTCTAGCAGCAGAGGTGTTATTTTTATGAATTCTGCGCCTGCAAGATTAACCGCTTGTCTTTTAGCAGACCTTAATTGGTTGAGGTTAAGTTTTGGAGACTCGGGAATTTTCATAGAAGCGCACAGGAAGTAACGAACCGCATCAGGCGCGGAGAACTTAGAGAAAAAAAAGAGAGTAGGTAAGTTCTATTTCACTTTCAGTGCGGTATATTCATCGGTTGTCTTATCAATTGTGGGAAACTCTAAACCTAGTTCTTCCAATGACTTGACACCTAGCGTTTCCAATACGAAGGGTCGCAATGTGTTGTTTTCAATAAAATTGCTAGGTTCGTTATTTGTTCCTTTATACATAAGAACCAAATTATGGTAAAAGTGTATGGACACAATATTTTTATCAAAATAAGACGGTACGTATCCAGGATGCAAAAACTCCTGATAATTCAGTCCATCAACCAATCTTTTGAACATATTCATGACAGTTTTTGGGTCGTTTAAATCAAGACTTCCGCCAATGTTGACCCAATTTTGTAGCAAAACACTATCTTTAGCAAAGTTCGACCAATTTTTCCCAAGGCTGGGCCAATAAGAGTGGTGAATATTTTCCGCTGCATAAATACCGCCATCTTTCAGTGCTGGGAAAAAAGTGTGGAACGCTTTAATGTGATGTTCATTGGCAGAACTGCCATCCTCAATTATAATATCCAGTTCGCCCGTTTCTGCTAAAACTTTTTTGATGAAATTTTCATCATTTTGGTCGCCATGAAATATTTTAATGCGGTCTTGTTCTAAGTACCTTTTATCTATAATGTCAATACCGTAAACCATACTATTTGGAAAATAGGTTTTCCAAGTTTTTAAAGCCTCACCTCCGTAGGTATGGTCTTCATAACCCCCTACACCAATTGCAAGAATCTTTAATTTTTTCCACTTTAACGGAGCAAAATGGCTTTGGTAGCGATGAGCAAACCGAAGTCTAAGCCATTTTTCATTGGTATAGAGAGCAGCTGCTTTACTCAAATCATAAGGGTCAAAGAATGCCGCTACTTGCAACTGGAGTTGTTTCCAGGATTTTTTGAAATCTACTAATTTCATCAAAAATACTCCTTGATTTGTCTTTTTACATCACAAATACTTTCTAAAAGCAGAGTCAATCCCTTGACGTTAGCGCCTTTTTCTACGTGTGGTGTAGTTTGTTAAAGCAACGATTTTTAGGCTTTATGAATTGTTTTCCGCTTAGTCACCTTTAGCTTTTGTAATGACGTGTATTCAAGTTCTTCTGCTTGTATCAACTGTTTTTCTCTGTCATCTGAGGCAAGTATTTTAGCTAGTTCATTTAGCCTTATATTAGGCTGCTCAACGACATGATGTAGAAGTCTTTCAAAATGACTTATCATGCGAGTCATAGTTGTGGCATCAAACAAGTCAGTTTTGTACTCCAATGAGCCTTTGAAACCTTCTAAACTCTCCCAAATACTAAATTTCAAATCAAATTTAGATGTTCCACTGTCAACTTCCAAAGGTTGCAAAGTCAATTCTGGAAGTTCTATCGCTGCGATCGGAGCATTTTGCAGGATAAACATGACCTGGAATAGTGGGTTATGGCTTAAATTTCGCTCCGGCTGTAATTCTTCTACTAACTTCTCAAACGGTAAGTCTTGATGAGCATATGCTCGTAGCGCTACTTCACGTACCCGCCCTAATAACTCGCGAAAACTCGGATTACCTGATAAGTCTGTACGCAAAACTATGGTATTGATAAAAAACCCTATCAACTTTTGAGTTTCTGCTTTACTACGACCTGAAACCGGAAAACCTACTAAAATATCTTCTTGGTTTGTGTAACAGTATAGCAAGATTTTGAATACTGCTATCAGTGTCATAAACTGAGTGACACCCTCTTGTTGGTTCAAGTCGTTGACAGCCTCGCATAGAGTCTTGGGGAAAGCGAAAAATTGCTTTTTACCAGTAAAAGTTTGTACGGCTGGTCGTGGACGGTCAGTGGGAAGTTGCAGAACAGGTAAATTGCCGCTTAACTGCTGCTTCCAGTAATTAAGTTGAGTTTGAAGAACTTCTCCTTGCAGCCATTGTCTCTGCCAGTATGCAAAATCTGCGTACTGAATAGGAAGTTCAGGAAGTGGCAAAGGCAAGCCATGAGAGAAAGTTTGATAAATTTCTGCCAACTCTTGAAGCAGAATGCCAATAGACCAACCATCTGAGATAATGTGGTGCATGGTGAGGAGCAATATATGCTCCTGTTGTGTCAAACGCAGCAGTTTTGTTCGCACAAGCGGTGCTTGTGATAAGTCGAAAGGCTGTTGGGCAAACTCAGTGGTGACAGACAAAGCCGATTCTAGACTTGCTCCCGGTAATTCCACAACTGACAACGTTAACTTCAAGCTGGAAACTATGACCTGAACTGGTCGCCCTTCCACGACCGAAAAGCTTGTCCGCAAGGCTTCGTGACGCCGCACAATTTCGTTAAGACTATGTTCTAAAGTTGTCGCGTTCAGTTTCCCAATCAAATGTACAGCGATCGCAACGTTATAAAAGGGGTTGCCTGGTTCTAACTGGTCAAGGAACCACACTCGCTCTTGGGCAAGACATACAGGTAAATGCCCATCGCGAGGAATTGGTTTGAGTTCTCCTTTGTGAGGTGTTGCATCTTTGAATTGAGCCAGTATTTGCTTTGTTAAGTCGGCAACGCTAGCATCTTGTAAAAGGTCGGTCACAGAGACAGCCACCCCAAAATCTACCTCAATCTGATTTTTGAGGTCGGAAGCCGTTAAGGAATCGATCCCCAAACCTGTTAGAGGTTGTTCTGGTTGGACTTGAAATGGGGTTATTTTTAAGACTTGAGCAACCAATTCTTGAAGGTAAGATTTCAGTTCTGTCTCACTTTGTGGAAGTGCTATGCTTTGCTCCCCTGCGGAACTTGTTTCTTTTTCGGCAAAACCTGAAGTGTCTAAAATACTTTTGCTTATGACTTCCAAAGTGCCTGCAAGAAACCCTGCTTTACAAGCGCGGCGTTGAATTTTACCACTGGAGGTTTTGGGAATAGTACCTGGTTTAATCAAGACAACTGCATAAACTTGCACCTCATGTTCAGAGGTTACTGTTTGACGAATTGCTGCGGTGACTTCCTCAACATTCGGTTTGGCGCGAAACTCCAACTCTTGGACTACGACTAGCCTTTCTTCATTGTCAACTTCTACCTCAAACGCTGCAACACTACCTGTACGTAATGATGGATGACTGCGTTCTGCCGTTAGTTCAATATCTTGAGGATAAAGGTTACGACCCCGAATGATAATAACATCTTTGGCTCGACCAGTAATGAAGATCTCGCCATTATCCAAAAATCCCAAGTCACCTGTCCGTAAGAAAGGACCTTGTCCCGTGTCTTTTAGGTATGCACAAAATGTCTCCTTTGTCTCGTCAGTGCGATTCCAATAGCCTTGTCCGACACTCGGACCAGATACCCAAATTTCCCCCACTTCATCAGCTTGGCATTGGGTTAATGTTTTGGGGTTGGCAATGAGAATTTGTTGTTGAGGTATAACTTGACCGCAACTAATCAACGTGTATACATCCTCATCTTCAACGGCTTCGACAACTTGGTTACTTTCCAATGCTGCTTTCTGAACTTTTTTAATAACGGGTGCTGTTGATTTTTGACTGCCGGAAATCATCAAAGTTGCCTCTGCCATGCCGTAACAGGGGTAAAATGCTTCTTTGCGAAAACCACAGGATGCAAAAGCTGCTGCAAATCTTTCTAAGGTATCGCTGCGGATAGGTTCAGCACCGTTAAAGGCTACACTCCAACTACTTAAATCTAGGGTTTCTTTTTGTTCAGGGGTAATTTTCTCAACGCATAATTCATAGGCAAAGTTGGGACCGCCACTGGTGGTGCCTTTATAGTGAGAAATAGCCTGTAACCAGCGGTACGGACGTTGGAGAAACGACGCTGGCGGCATTAAGATGCAAGGAAACCCGCCATACAAGGGTTGTAGTATACCACCGATGAGTCCCATGTCATGATAGGCGGGTAGCCATGAGACAAACTTACTGCTGGGTGAATGTTCCATGAATTGGTAAGTCACGGCGGCATTGTGCAGCAGGTTGCCATGACTTAGCATGACCCCTTTAGGTGTGCCTGTAGAACCCGATGTGTATTGGAGAAAGGCTAAAGTATCTGTATTAATCAAGGGTTCTTGCCAAGACTGTTCTATTCCCTGTGCAAGGTTGTCGGTAGTCAGCCAATGTAAAGAAGCCTGGTCTGCTTTGTCTGTCAGTAAGGATTGTACTGTGGGCAGAATTGCTGTTGTCGTAAGAGCGACGCTTACCTGTGCATCTGACACAATCGCCTGTATCCTGGGGGTGTTGCGTTTATTGCGTGGTGGGTAAGCAGGAACTGCAACAACTCCGGCATACAGACAACCGAAAAAAGCAGCCAAGTAATCTAGCCCCGGTGGATAGAGCAATAAAGCACGTTCACGGCTTAAACGTAATGGTTGGAGTTGAGATGCGAACTGACAAGTCAGCGCTTGCGCGATCGCTCGACTGCGCCGATCCAACTCTTGGTAAGTCAGCGTTGCTTCTTCTGTTTCGCCATCTTGCAGAAACGTAAAAGCATAACTATCTGGCTGTGTAAAGCTTCTAGAGCGCAGAACATCAACAACAGTCAAATAGTTACCGGAAATTTCTTTTAACCCGTTGGAAGGTTCAGTCGTCATTGTTACCCCTCAGGCGATGCACACCAAAAACCGTTGAATGCGGCGTGACACATTCAACCAACCCCTACCCTGTTAACTCAAAGCTTTTGGATGAACAAAGGGCAGGAGCGCAAATTTGACGCCACGGTATTGCAAATTCTTTTCAACTACTTTTTGGCATCTTAGTGCAAAAACTAGTGTTTAGCAACCCTTTGTCTTAACAAATCTTTGTCAGCATTTTCCACCAGAATTAACTGACACTAGTTGATAATTAATATCTATCTAATGATAGATGTTAAACGATAAAGCTGTAAGATGTATTGTGTTTTCACCTCCTGTAATGGCACTATGTACCTCATGCAACTACTCTTAAGCGCCCCCGAAAGAATTTTCAGGAGACGGGTTTTACCTGTTAGTACGCATTCATTTTAGAGTTGTCGCCATCAACACTTGACTTAAAGGGGTATATTCTCAATGCTGGAAGCAATTTCTGCGGTCTTGATAAAGGTATTCAATAAATTACGTATAGTGTGTAACGTAAAATTAGCATCAAAATAGTTTATTATGACCAAACTAATGCCAATAAATACTAATAAATTCAGGCAGGCTCAACTGCAAGTTGAGTGGCGCTATTGGGTGTGAGAAAAATACATGAAACGAAAGCAATTACTTCCAAGCCTGTTGCTTACAGGCTCAGCCATTGTCTTAATCACAACTCCTGCTAGAACACACGAGGTACAAGTTTTAGACAAAAAGGCTGAACACGCCCTAACTGATAAAGGAGTGAGTTTTCATCAAGGATTACCCCGGAAAATAGAGGGACCATTTGCACCAACCAAAGAGATTCGGCGACTCAGTGAGATAGAGCGTCCCATCACCAGTGCCCAAAAGCTAGTGCAGTCGCCAGCACCAACAACACCACCAGCCACAGAAGTTGTGCAAGTTACAACAGTCAAAGCGAATCCCACCAATCAGGGTGTGGAGGTGATTTTACAGACTTCTAAAGGGCAACAGTTGCAAGTCACAAATCGTAGTTCGGGCAATAGCTTTATTGTTGACATACCTAACGCTCAACTGCGTTCACCTTCGGGCGATGCATTCATATTCCGCTCCACTAAGCCAATTGCGGGTATTACTGAAATAACGGTAACAAATCAGGATGCCAATACTATCCGGGTGACGGTGACTGGTGAGGCGGGAGTACCAAAAGTTGAGTTGTTTGACAGTCCGGAGGAAGGCTTGATTTTTGGTGTTACCTCAGTTGCATCCTCGACGCCGCAGGCGCAACAACCCCAAACGCAACAAAAGCCAGAAGCAGCAGATCAGCCAGCCACCCAGACACAGCCGGGTAAACCATCCGCCCAGAGTGATGAAGCAATCGAACTGCTGGTGACGGGTGAGCAAGACGGATATAGCGTTCCTGATGCAACAACTGCGACCAGAACCGACACCCCTCTGCGCGATATTCCGCAGTCAATTCAGGTTGTTCCCCAAAAGGTACTACAAGACCAGCAAATCGTTCGGATTGGAGAAGCCGCGCGCAATGTCAGTGGAGTAACGCGAACCATTGGTTATGGTGGCTCTGTTGACAACTACAGGATACGTGGATTTTCACCAAACTTTACCCTCAAAGATGGTTTCAGACAAGACAATTTCATCACATTTACTGAATCAGCAAATATAGAACGAGTCGAAATCCTCAAAGGTCCTGCTTCAGTACTCTATGGTCAGCTTGAACCTGGTGGTATTGTTAATTACGTTACTAAGCAGCCATTGAGTGAGCCTTCCTATGGAGGTCAGTTGACAATTGGCAGCTACGATTTCTATCGTCCCACATTGGATATTTCTGGTCCATTAAATCCAGATAGGTCGGCGCTATATCGCTTGAATCTTGCCTATGAAAATGCAGGTAGTTTTCGAGATTTTGTAGATAATGAGCTTTTGTTTGTTGCACCCGTACTAAGCTATAGACTTGGCGAGAATACCAACTTAACGCTGCAAGGTGAATACTTAGATTTTGAGAAGACGTTTGATAGAGGCTTTTTACCTGAGTCTCCCTTCTTCAGGCTTCCCAGAAGTCGCTTTCTGGGAGACCCAGGCGACAGCCAAGAAATTAACACAGCTAGACTTAGCTATATATTGGAACATCGTTTTAGCAAAAATTGGTCATTGCGCAATGCATTTGCACTTCAATCCACTGATTCACGCCGTCGGAATGCAGAGCCAAACTCTTTGTTGGACGATCGCACCTTGACACGAAGCTTTAGAAGGGTTGACGATTACACGCAGGATTACATTCTGCAAACAGATTTCATCGGCAAATTCAATACTGGTTCAATAGCACATCAACTTCTCTTAGGTGTGGAGTTGAACAGAAACAAATACGACTACAGGTTTCGCATCGCCTCCGATTTCCCTAATATTGATATTTTCAATCCAGTTTATGACGCTCTGATTCCAAGCAGCTTCGACTCTGATGATTATACCGACACAACCACCGATAACGTGGGGATTTATTTTCAAGATTTGGTGTCATTGCTGCCCAATCTTAAATTACTGGCTGGTGGAAGATTTGATATTGTTGATTACGACAGTGAATTTATTGCCGATTTTCCCAACAACAGTCCGCCTGAAAAGGATAGTCGTTACTATGAAGCCTTTTCACCTCGCATTGGATTGGTTTATCAACCGATAGAACCTGTCTCGCTGTACTTTAGCTACACTCGCTCTTTCAAGCCCAACTTTACTGCTTTGACAGTTAACAGGGAGCCGTTAGAGCCTGAGCGCGGTACCCAGTATGAAGTGGGAATCAAAACTGAGCTTTTGGATAACAGACTTTCAGCAACTGTAGCAGCCTATGAAATCACAAAATCAAACGTAGCTACCACAGATCCCAACAACCGTGATTTCTATGTCGCAGCTGGAGAGGTGAAAAGTCGTGGCATTGAATTAGATATTGCGGGGCAACTTGCACCGGGCTGGAACATCATTGCTTCCTACGGTTTCAACGAAGCTTTTGTCAGCAAGGACAACAATCCTGCATCTAGAGGTAACCAGTTGCAGAACGCACCCACGCATACTGCCAGCTTATGGACAACTTACCAACTTCAAAGTGGTAGTCTAAAGGGACTGGGCTTTGGTGCGGGAATATTTTTCGTAGGTGAGCGCGAAGCCACACTTCCGAACAGCATCAAGATTCCTTCCTATGTCAGAACTGATGCCACGGTTTTCTATCAACAAAACAATTGGCGGGCGGCGCTCAACTTCAAGAACCTCTTTGATATCAAGTACTACGATTCTCAAAACTTTTCAATTTATCCTGGTGCGCCGCTTACTATTCTGGGTACAATCTCGGTGCAGTTCTGACCTTATACCAGCCCTATCGTTGACAAGCATATGCCGTCTCTAAAACTCCGTAACCTGGCATTCAAGCTGCACCGCTATATTGGTTTAGCAGTCGGACTGCTTCTTGTTTGGGTTGGCTTGACGGGCAGCCTTATAGTGTTTGAGGATGAAATCGATGAATTTCTGGTGGGTCACCAATTTGGACACGTCATTGCTCAAGGGCAGCGCCTACCAGTTGAGTCTGCCCTCAATCTTGTCCAAGCCGCTTATGCAACTCGCCCGGACTTCAAGCCCCATTCTATCGTCACGCAACCAGAAAAAAGTACCTATATTGTGCGGTTGACGCCAACGGACGGCAAAACAATTGAGGTTTTTGTCAATCCCTATAATGGTAGAATCTTGGGCGATCGCCAACAGACAACTTCCCTGCGTTTCATCGCCATTGATCTGCACTACAGTTTACTAGCAGGCAGAACAGGAGAAATCATTGTTGGCATTGCGGGTTTGTTGCTGTTTGTCCTCAGCATTACGGGTTTGATTCTCTGGCCCGGTTGGAGAAGGCTAATCAGTGGCTTTAGAATTAAACTCAACGCCCATCGCAAACGGGTTAACTTTGACATTCATAAAGTTGTAGGTATCGTTTCCGTTATATTTCTATCTCTAATTGCCTTCACAGGCTTTTGTTGGAATTTCGAGGATTTCACCAAACCCGCTATCTATGCCGTAACCGGCACCCCAAGCAAGAGCGAACCTGTTTCTCAGGCTTTGCCTGGTCAATCACCGCTTTCTTTGGTTGAAATATTACAAAAAGCTGATGCGGCTTTACCTGGTGCGGTGACAACCTTTTTTGTGTTTCCAAGTAAACCAGAAGGTATTTATAGCATATATAAGAAATTTCCGCAAGAAGTTAACAGCTACGGCAACAGTGCTGTTTATTTAGACCAGTACACCGGGCAAGTCTTGCGGGTAGATAATGCCTTGGAAGCACCAGTAGGCGATCGCATCTTTAACTATTTTGACCAGCTGCACTATGGTACTTTCGGCGGCTTTCCCACACGCATACTCTACGTTTTCGTTGGGCTTTCACCCCTAACTCTGTTTATCACTGGTTTGAGGATGTATCGCTATCGCCGCCAAGACAAAAGTGGTAGACAGCAGACAGTGAGAATTGTTGAGCATTCTGAAACAAGCTAGGGCGCTTATTCTAACATGAGAACTTTCATTATCGTCTGGCTTGGTCAAACTGTTTCTATTATTGGTAGTAGCATGACCGCCTTTGCTTTCAGTCTTTGGGCGTGGGAACTCACTGGTCAAGCTACATCATTAGCTTTGTTTGGTTTCTTTATACAGATACCACAAGTCTTGATTGCGCCCATAGCTGGAGTCGTTGTAGACCGCAGCGATCGTAAATTACTGATGATGCTTGGCGATACAGTAAGCGGTCTGTTGACCATTATTGTCTTACTGCTTTGCTTGACTCATCATTTGCAACTATGGCATTTATACGTGGTTGCATTTATCAAGGGAACTTTTGAGCAATTTCAACAACTGGCTTTCTCGGCATCAATATCTATGATGCTGCCAAAGCAGCACTACAGTCGTGCTAGTAGCATGGGCTTTCTGGCAAATTATGGTTCTCGTATCATCGCACCAGTATTGGCAGGTGCCTTTTACGCCTCCATCGGGCTGGTTGGTATTTTGATGATTGATATCACGACTTTTGCAATTGCGGTTACCACAGTGCTGCGAGTCAGTATCCCGCGACCAACCATAACAGAAGCTGGTATCCAAAATTACAGAAACCTGAGGCAGGATTTGGGCTTTGGCTTGAGCTACATTGTTGCACGCCCGAGTCTACTTGCGATGCTCGTGTTAACGTCATTATTCTGGTTCGCCCATGACATCGGTGATTCCGTTTATTCGCCAATGATTCTGGCACGCACTGGTAATGATGCTAGAGTCTTAGGCAGTTTAGCCTCAGCAGCGGGGATAGGTGGGGTCGTTGGGGCGTTGCTTATCAGCAGTTGGGGTGGTTTCAAGCGCCGAATTAATGGGCTGCTGTTAGGTATGGTAGGCGCGGGTTTGAGCAAAACGGTATTTGGTCTGGGTCATACACCATTAATTTGGATTCCTGCTCAATTTTGCTCTTCTTTCAATTTTCCAATACTTGGGAGTTCTAACGACGCTATTTGGTTAAGCAAAGTAAAACCTGAAGTACAAGGGCGTGTTTTTGCCACGCGCTCTGTCATTTTATCGGTGACTTCAGCAGTAGCATATTTAATAGCAGGACCACTGGCAGATTATATCTTTGAACCAGCTATGATGCCTATAGCTAATTTCGCACCCTTATTGGGTAAGATATTCGGCACTGGAAAAGGTGCGGGAATGGCACTGCTGTATGTTATTTCTTCACTATGCTTGTTAGTTGTTGGCTTGTGTGGATATACCTTAAGTGTCTTGCGTGACGTGGAAATCATTGTACCCGACCATGATGCCGATGCTCCCGGAACTTCTAGAAAATAGATACTCCTGCTTGATGGCGATCGCCACAGAAATCGGCGCAAGCTCCTCATGTCTCCCCTGCACGGAACTCGCATACGAGTTTACAGACAGCAAATCTGTGACCTGACAGATAAAGTCATCAGTCAGTATCCAATTGGTAAGGCTTATGTAGCACTCTTTTGAGTAGAGTTAAAGAATTTGGCAACTTTTCAAAACGCTGATTATGGCGATCGCCCGAAGGGCGGTGGGGTAAAGCCCAATCGCCATTTCATTCGTATTTAATAACTTTCTTGCTTACAAATTAGAACGCAAAGGCGGAAAGTTGGTTGAGATTGACAGATGGTTCCCCAGTTCAAAGCTGTGCTCTAATTGTTACGACCATGTTGATGAAATGCCACTAGATGTCAGGCAATGGACTTGCCCTCACTGCGGTATTGATCACGACAGGGACGGTAACGCTGCAACAAACATTAGAGCGGAGGGCATCAGGATGCTAAAGACGGATGGGACAGTCGTCTCTGCCAGTGGAGGGGAGGTAAGACCAAGGGGAGGACGCAAGTCCAATCTCAGGCACTCGCCTGTGAAGCTGGAAGCCCCAACTTCAGGCGTTCGCGCAGCGTGCCGCCAGGCATAGCCAAGTTGGGGTAGTTCACCTTGTTCTAACGCGCCGAAGGAACTCGATATTAAGCTCTAGCTTTTCTCCTAGCCATAAGGCATGGTCTGTGTGGTCTTTCACATCATCGCCCGTCTCAGGATGGATTAAGATATCCAACCCCTGATGATTGAGCATTAACCAGGGGACGACTTTGTCAAACTGATTCGGTAAGAAAGCAACTTGATACATTGATTTTGGGTGTGGACCGATGGGCTGATCATGCCAGCGCCCAAGCCGCACCTCGAACTTAGCGCCCAATTCTTCGCGTACAAGCGCAGCTGCATCACGAGTTGCGGTATCGAAGTAGACATGAGCATGGAAACCAGTGATTTCGCTAGTCTCTTGTGTCATCGCTGTATGTTTCACTTTTCGCTCTCAACTCTCATTTAACACCAATTTCAAAAATGATTGTCACTTTCTTATCGTCTAAAAGCTTATCTAATAAACTTAGTCCTTAGCTCAACTTGATCTCAAGCAATCTTGGAATATCATCTGGAGAATGGGCAATCAAGTCAGCACCGTGAGCCTTTAACTCCTGCTCAGTTCCATAGCCATACGTCACGCCAATCGAAGCAATCTGATGGTGCTTAGCTCCAATAATATCGTGTGCGCGATCGCCTACCATGACCACAGTAGGCGGTGAAAGATTTTCTGTCAGTAAAATGTGGTGAATTAAGTCGGCTTTCACGCTTCGGGTTCCGTTAAGTTCACTACCGTAAACACCATCGAAAAGCGACGATAACGCAAAATGTTCAATAATGCGTCTAGCATAAATATGTGGTTTTGAAGTTGCAACAAAGGTTTTATAACCAGCAAAGCGAATAGCTTGTAAAGTTTCTGGAATCTGGGGATAAAGGGAGTTTTCAAATAATCCAATCGAGGAAAAGCGACTACGATACAGTGAAAGTGCCTGTTCAAGCACCGTGGCATCTGATGTCTTCAGTAGCAGCGAAAAACTATCTTTGAGTGGAGGACCAATACACCAATGCAAGTCATCAGCATCCGGTGGTTTGTGACCAAGTTTAAATAGGGCATACTGAATGCAGCCAGTGATGCCAGGCTTAGGATCTGTCAACGTCCCGTCTAGATCAAAAAGGATAGTGTAGGAAAGCATATTGTTGAACAGCTAACTGTGCTTTGCATGTGGATCGATTGCTCCCGACACTATCTTAGTTGACCAAAACTAGGGGTGTAGGGGGTAGGGTGTAAGGGGTGAAGAGAAGACAATATGAATGAACACCCGACCCTGGACCCAATTGGTTTGAAGCCCCTCAATTTATTGATGGAGAAAACAAAAATTTTATTCATTATTAAATCCCCAAGGGTTCATTGATGGGGATACCCCACACCCCACACCCCATGCCCCACACCCTTTTTAAACTCTGCGCCCTAGCTGAGAAGCATTGCTATCTACTGAATTCTGGCTCCTGACTTCTGACTCCTTGTACTAGTGATATGCTCTAAAGAACAGAATAGGTTCTTCCAAGTTGTTATTCTTGACTAAGGCATCAGCATGCTGCACAGGGTTCGATTGTGCAAAGTAAATCCGTTGTGCAGCATGATAGCGCTGACGATACAAATGGAGCGCGTTCTCCCTGGATCCAAGCTGCGCGGCGTCTCTGTTTACCCCACGCTGCTCAGCTACCTCAAAATCTGTATCCACATAGATACGATAGTCAAAGTAGGAGACCAGTTCTGGTCGCAGCAAAAAGCTGGCAGCAAAGAGGAAGATGTCTCCAGGATTAGCCTTCTTAGGCTCGTCTTCCAGCAAAGCATCTGTTTCCAAGTCGAACCCGCGTGCTTGGTAAACTAGGTTACCCCCAGATCCTAGTGGAGCAAGTACAAGCTTTATGAGCAGGGGATAGTTGTAGGCATCGAAATAGTACCCTTCGGCGGACTCACGCCCTCGACGATGGCGCAGGGAACGCGGGTTATGGAAATCATCCACAGCAATGTTAATACAGCTTCGCCCGCGTTTCGCTAAGGTCTGCTCTACCTCTTGAGCCAAAGTAGATTTTCCACTGGCGGTAATGCCGGTCACTGCCACCCGCAGAACGCGAGAAGGTAAAGCCACGGCACGCTCGATAAGAGTATCGGCGATTGTTTCAATAACACTGCTGCGTGTATCACTCATGTGCTATATTCCTTAGCCATCTCAAGATTAAGCAGTAACCGGCACGCGTCGGTTGTACGTAGAAGAGTCTCCCTTGACCACCTCACTCTGTTTGCCGTCGATGCCAACTGGGATGTCACCAACGATTGTCACTCGCTGAACGTGGCGGGGCTGGTCACCGTAATCGGCGATCGCATAGTGCTGAGTAGCGCGGTTGTCCCAGAACGCCACGTCACCAACTTGCCAACGCCAGCGGACTGTGTTCTCGGGACGTGTCACGTACGACTGCAACAGTCTGACAATGTCGTCCGATTCTGTCTGTGATAGACCACGGATTCGGCGAACGAAACCGCCAATGAAGAGACCCCGCTCCCCAGACTCCGGATGCACCCGTACGACTGGATGAATGGTTTCGTATACGGTGGAGGTGAAGACAGCCCGGTAAGCCCGCACCTCTTCAGGAACATCGACTATAGCAGCTGCATAGTCATAAGCGTTGCTGTGCACAGCCCAGAGTTGGTCTGCGAGATTCCGCAGATGCGCTGGTAAGTCTTGGTATGCAGTGACGGAGTTTGCCCAGATAGTGTCGCCTCCTGACGGGGGGATGGCGATCGCCCGTAAGATTGAGCCTAGGGGCGGGCGATCCACGAACGTAACATCGGTGTGCCAGTTGTTCGCGCGGGCGACGGTTCGGGTGTAATTTAGGTCAAGGATTTCTGGGTGTTCCGGGAGCGAGGGTACTGTGGGGTGCGCTGTAGTGACCTCACCGAAGCGGCGAGCGAAAGCGACCTGCCCGTTGGCGTCGAGCTGCTGGCGACGGAAGAAGATCACCTTGTATTGGACTAGGGTGCTGCGGATCTCGCTGATGATGTCGTCGCTGAGGTCAGCACTCAAGTCAACACCAACGATTTCGGCACCAATGCGTCCTGCAACTGGTTGGATTTCAAAATTTTTAGAACTCATGTGTTTGTATCTCCTGTGTTTGTATCTCTGGAGGGCGTACTCGTGCTTTTTTCTTTATAAGTGTGAACCCATACAGGTGAAATTATGCTCCAGCACCGACGGTCGCCAGATGAGCAGATGCCGCAACGCTGCTGAACTGATTTGCCGGACGCGGCAGTCCGAGATTCTCCCGCAGGGTTCGACCTTCGTACTCGGTGCGGAACAGTCCCCGACGTTGCAGTTCAGGAACCACCAGATCCACAAAATCATCTAAACCACCAGGCAAATAAGGTGGCATGATGTTGAACCCATCAGCCCCACCGTTGACGAACCAGTCTTCAAGCTGATCGGCAATCTGTTGGGGTGTTCCCAATATCTGCCGATGCCCACGTGCGCCGGCAATCCACAAATACAGTTGCCGGATCGTTAAATTCTCTCTCCGCGCAAGATCAGTCAGCAGTTTCTGACGGCTTTTGCCGCCATTGGTCTCTGGTAGGTCTGGAAGCGGACCATCCAACGGGTAGCCGGACAAATCGAATCCTCCTATCATCCCCCCGAGCAAACTCAAGCCGACGACCGGATCGATTAACTCCTGAATCTGATCGAATTTGTCTTTAGCTTCCTGCTCAGTCTTGCCAATCACCGGGAACACCCCTGGCATGATCTTGAGACTGTCGGGAGAGCGTCCATACTTCGCCAGCCTCCCCTTGACGTCCGCATAGAAGGCTTGGGCTTCTGCCAGTGTCTGCTGAGCGGTGAAAATTACCTCCGCCGTTTGCGCCGCAAGATTCTTACCGTCCTCGGAAGAGCCGGCTTGGATAATCACCGGATACCCTTGTGGTGGACGAGCCACATTCAGCGGTCCGCGTACGGAAAAGTGCTCGCCCTTGTGGTTGGGAATGTGCAACTTGTCTGGGTCGAAGTAAACCCCGGACCCTTTGTCGCGTAAGAAGGCATCGTCTTCCCAACTATCCCAAAGCGCTGTGACAACATCCACAAACTCTTTGGCACGCTCATAGCGCAGCGTATGCTCCATGTGCTTTTCTCGGCTGAAGTTTTTCGCTTCAACTTCCGTAGCGGAGGTTACGAGATTCCATCCCGCACGACCACCGCTGAGATGATCAAGCGACGCAAACTTGCGGGCGAGGTGATAAGGTTCGTTGTAAGTGGTCGATACCGTCGCCGTCAACCCAATGTGCTCCGTCACCACCGACAAGGCTGACAACAAAGTTAGGGGTTCAAAGTGGACGACTGTCGTTCGGCTCAAAGCCTCCTTCCCTTGTCCCCGCTCCCGCACAGCCACGCCGTCTGCAAGAAAGAGCATATCAAATTTGCCCCGTTCCGCCGTCTGCGCCAGCCGCTGATAATGCTGGAAGTTCAGACCTCCGTCAGCCTGGGCGTCCGGGTGCCGCCAAGCCGCTACGTGATGTCCAGAGCCTGGCAAGAATGCACCTAGTCTAAGTTGTTTTTTCGTACTCATTTTCTTTTGTTTCTCCTGTTTGAGACGAGTCGGGTGTCAACAAGAAATGGTTAGAACAGCCGCCTCACTCACGCGTTCAGCAGGGTCAATCTTTTCGCGCTTACTGGTTGCTTACACCTATCCATGCTGGATACACTCCATTAGATGTAAAACGAACTGTTAGTAAATCTAACTAAATGATCTGCAAATATTCTCCGATATATTTATCGATCTAGTCAAGATTTACTTGAGTTGCGCTATATTCTGAGTTCTGTGTTCTGATTTCTGCTCGTTAATAGAGCGATGCCAACACTTTATCAGCAGCTGCCCGGAATGCCGTGGCGGCACCTGCGCTCATATCACGGGGCGCACAGATGCGATTCCTTACATAGGCGAGTGCGATCGCTCCAACAGCAGCGACAACTGGATCAGCATTGTCCTTACCGCCCACGCGCCCCCACGGTAAGGGTGTACCATTCCCATTGATCAGATAATCAGCCAGCAGTCTGAGGTGAAAATCAACCGCTTCTTTAACGGCTGTTGTGTCGCCATTTACCGCCAATGCTTGCACCCCAGAGTTTTTCAGGATGTCCCCTATAGCGACTTCTCGGTTATCACTCAGTCTTTCAGCAGCTTCTGCCCGAAATTGGATTTCCTGGCTAGCTGCTGTATCTAGAGGCAACAGATTGCCGATTGGTGTCACGCCCCATCTGCGACGCAGCAGTAAATTGTTGGTGATGTCATCCGATTTGACCCTCTGATAAGCGGGACGCTGCTTGAGTGCTTCAAACCAAGCGTTGATGCGAGGAAACCGTGGATTTCCCTTGATGTGATACCCCCGGTACACGGGTAAGTTAGCCGCCAATCGGTCAAGATGGGGGCTATAGGTAATGTCTACCAAGCTAAACGTTGACAAAAAGTAGGGACCTGGGTATTTTCCTAAAGTTTGCTCAAGTTCGTCTAATTTCGCTTCAAAACCAGCTTGCAAATTTGCTAATTCATTAGGATCTTCAGAGGCTTGTCTCAGGAATTTGTAGGCGATATCTCTAAAACCATTCGTTTCCGCATCCTCAAGCCACTGCCTGGCAACGGTGTTTTCCTCTGGATCTTCAGGCAACAAGGTTGATCCAAATCGTTCTTCCAATGCTAAGAGAATGTCTTTGGACTCATAGACTAACTTTCCCTCAATTTTTGCTGCTGGGACAAGGGTTGTGGGAACTAAGTCGGTATACCATTTCGGCTTGTTACTCAAATCGATAAACTCGGTTGCAAATGGAATTTCCTTTTCTTCCAGAGCAAACCAGACCCGTTCGCAGAAAGGACACCAAGAGTTGGTATCACGGTAGAGCAGCACTGGCGGTTCTGTATCTGGCGGCAGTTTATGGAGACTGCTGGGGATAGGAGCGGTAGAAGGGGACTGCCCAGGTCTACGCACGCGTCGAGCAGGGGTATTTTTTTGAGCAATCTCTAAGAGTTGTTCCCAAGTGGATACTGTATCTTGAATTGTCATTGTTCACCTTCCTATACAAAAAAATTTCAAAGTTAGTGGTTGGTGAGGTTCCGATAGTCTATCGCTACGGAGAATATTTAAAGAATTTCGCAGACTGTTCTGCTTGGGCAGCGCTGGTGCGTCCTCGTCCCCATCCCAACCTTTGGCGGTAGGTTCCAAGCAATCCCGACTGTACTAACATGTCCTCATTGACTGCAACGGATTCGTCTGCTTGGGGGGCAACGAACAAGGCATCGACCGGACAATACAGTTCGCAAAGGTAACAGGTTTGGCAATCGCTTTGGCGGGCGATTTTAGGGGGAGCATTGGGCACTTTGTCAAACACGTTGGTTGGGCAAGCAGTCACACAGATATTGCACTTGATACAACGAGATTCACTGACCAGTTCAATCATTGTTTTACTAACTCCTTGACTGAAATATCTTGTTCAGGCTTAACCCAAACGCGATCCAGCCCACCGCTGAGCAAACGGTGTTGTTGTTTCGCATCCAGTTGGGGATAGTCTTCGTGTTTGTGCATGCCGCGAGATTCTTTGCGTTCCAGGGCAGTGGCGTACATCCACCGTGCTGTTGCAACCATTGCTGCGGCTTCCCTTGCTTGGATTGCCTGTTTGTCTGACAGAACCGATGTGTTGCGAATTTCCACCCACAGTTCGTGCAGTTTGTCAAGAGATTCTGACAAGTTTTGTTCTGTGCGGAACAGGTTGCGATCGTAAGGAATCACTTCTGCCTGCACTGCTCGAATCACTTCTGTGGGGTCAAAGGTGCGGCTGGTATCAGGATGAAGAGCTGCGCCACCAATTCTCTGCACTGATCGTTGATTCACCCTATCCCCCAGTTGACGAGCATAAGAGGCAGCCGCCTCACCTGCCCAGCAACCAGAAGCACTCGCCCATGCTGCATTTGGACTGCCACCCCCTGATCCGCCACCGCAAATGAGTTCCCGCGTGGCGGCATCTCCAACCGCATAAAGACCGGGAACAGACGTGGCGCAGGTTTCATCAACAATCCGCAATCCACCCGTGCCGCGCACAGTTCCCTCTAAACGTAGCGTGACGGGGAATCGTTGCGTGAAGGGGTCGATCCCAACTCGCTCGAAGGGTAGGAAGAAGTTATGTTGAATCGTCTGCATCCAACTTCTTTCTTCTTCAGAGGCTTTGTCGATGCAGGCGTAAACGGGTTGGGTGAGCAATGTGCGGGCAATAACTCGGCGATCGCCCTCAATCACGGTACCATCTTCATAGGTAAAGGTGGCATAGCGGTAATACGCGCCTTTCGTAACAGAGGCAAAGGCGGGAGTCAAGGCGTAGGCATTGGAAAACTCCATCCCCGATAGTTCGGCACCGGCTTCAGCTGCCATGAGATAGCCATCTCCTGTGAGGACATTGCAGCCCAAGGTTTTGCTGAGGAAGGCACAACCCCCAGTAGCGAGAATGACGGCTCCGGCTCGAATTGTCCAGCGATCGCCCGTTTGCCGACTGATCCCTTTCGCTCCCGCCACACCACCGTCTATATCCACGAGCAGTTCCAGTGCCGGGCTGTGGTCGAGGATTTTCACCCCTGCCTTTTTCACCTGTTTCCTCATCAACCGCATATACTCTGCACCTTGATGCAGTGAACGCAGATAGGGATGTCCATTATCATCCACTGAAAAGGGATAGCCCCACTCAACTAAGCGATTTAGGTTAATCCTTGCCTGATCCAAAACACGGTTCATCCAGTGGCGATCGCACAAAAACCCGCCCAACGTTTCTCGCTTGGACAACTCTGCCTCGCGGTTCGCTTCTTTTGAGATATACCAAACCGTTGTACCAGCAGCTGCTGTAGCTCCGCTGGTTCCGCAGTAGCCTTTATCTGCCAGAATGACCTTCGCCCCTTGAGTTGCCGCACTCCAAGCTGCCCAAGTGCCTGCGGGTCCACCTCCTATGACAAGGACATCCGCTTCCAAATCTAGGTGAGAACCGAGGGTAGATGCTGGCTCTGAATCATGAGCACTCACGGTTGTTGATTCTCCTAATTGTTAAATGGCTGGTAGCGATGAACAACTAAAAATACGCTAATTACATCAATATACCGTATATTAACCTGATTACAAAAATAGTTAACTGGAAAAAGCAAGCGCCTGATTGAAAAAATTGCCACTATATCTCGATTTTGGCGCTTAGTCGCTCAATCAGAGCCAATACGCTTCGGATAAGACTTGATGCGGGTCGCGGCAGGGGGGGGATCTTATCGGAACCTTATTGGGTGCGATTTCTAAGTCGCACTCCCGTTTTGGCAAGCTGACTCCTACAATTTTCCCGAATTGGCACAGTGACCTCCCACACATCCTTTCCAAAAAAAAGATGCGTTTGTTCCGCCTTGGTGCTGCATAATTATCGTTTTCTGTCGGTAATGAACTAATAGTTATGGAATTTACGCACTTTACTTTGAGACAGTTCGTGCATCAAGGGCACTGCACTCAGTCTTCTTGGTTGAAGTGACCAGAATACTGGCAATTTTTTCCATTTCTATCCCAAAATTGCATAACCTGAGCGTGCTTACACCTATTAAAAATACAGCAAGGTTAGCTGATTCATGCTTAACTTCTGTTGCGCAAATTAACTAAGTGTTAATGCATACAAAAAAAGTTATGTAAAAGCATAAATTTTAAATATATCAATTTTTCTTAATTGAACATTTTTTTTGCTTGTCTAAGTATTTGTAAATTTTGCTCTTTTCAAGCAATGTCTCACTCAAATACAACCCATTGATTGTCCAGTCATTAACAACAAAAACCATCCTCTTTTTTCTAGGAGAAAAAATCATGACTTCATTAGTAAAGAAAATCAACACTAAAAAGGCAGACTCCCTAAAAATTGATGCCAATCTTGTTTTGATAGTTGGTATATCCTTAGTAGCAATTAGTGGGATACTTAGCATTAATCCTATAATGCCAAATATTGCAAATTCATTCAATATTCCACCCCAAAAAATTGGACTAGTAATGACAATTTTTCTGATGCCAACTACAGTTGGAACTCTGGTTTTTGGAGCGTTAGCTGACCGTATTGGTACGAAGAAAATCCTCATTCCTTCTCTGCTACTGTTTGGAGTTGGCGGAATATTATGCGCGTTCGCTAATAATTTTCGCAGCTTATTGGAGTGGCGGTTTTTGACAGGTATAGGTGCTGCTAGTTTAGAGTCTTTGGAACTCACTCTGATCAGCGATTTATATAGTGGGAAAATGCTCACTTCTGCAATGGGGTTTAACGCCGCAATCATTGGCGTTGCTGCCACAATTTATCCTCTAATTGGTGGGTTCTTAGGCGAGTTGAGTTGGCGATATCCTTTTTTACTATCGGTATTAGCCTTTCCAGTAGCATTGTTAATTTCCCAGAAGCTGAAGGTAGCAAGCAAGCAAAAGAATACTCAGAATTTGAATCTGGGCACCTATCTCAAAACTACCTGTGACAATATTAAGAATCCTCAAGTGTTTGGGCTACTGTTTACGGTGTTTTCTTTATTCGTCATTGAGTTAGGTAGTTTCTATACCTATATCCCAATCTATGCAGGAACTCAACTAGGCGCTTCGGGAGCAGAAATTGGTATTATTATTTGCTGTCAGTCAATAGCTTTTTCCTTTGCTGCTTCTCAACTGGGATTTTTGGCAACTAAGCTTTCAGAAAAAAACTTAATCATATCAGGTTTTCTTCTGTGTGGTTTGTCACTAGTACTTATGCCTACAATTCATAACACTTGGTTGCTGATCATTCCCTGTATTATATTTGGTGTATCTGCAGCCTTGGCTTTACCAACCCTGCAAGCAATGTTAGCAGGAATTGCCCCAGAAGGTTACCGGGCTGGATTTATGGCCTTGAATGTTACAGTTCAATCACTGGGAAGGGCGCTAGGTCCGTTACTTGCAGGTCTTGCTTACGGTGTTTGGGGAATCCAAGGAGTCTTTTATGCTAGTGCTGTTCTTACCATCATCACAGTTGTAGTATTTGGTTCGTTGCTAACTTCCAAAAAAACGAGAGCAGTTAAACAGCTAGAGTTGTAAAATTAATTTTCACGCAATCAAAGATTTTTATAATCGTTAGGTCGAGAGAAAGATAACTACTCGACCTTTTGTCTTGGAAAAAACTGTATATATTTTTTCCTCAAACAGGCTATTCAATTTGTTTCCCTAGTCTTGATGGAACCCGTGACTTTTCGACGAGATTTTTGAGGCTTGTATCCTAGATTTTTGTTTTCTCAAGAAAGAACTCAGAACTCAGAGGTCAGAATTCAGAATTTAGGACATGTCCAGAAACTAGAAAAAATAAGAATAATTCTGTACTCCTGAGCCATGATTCGGGTTATTACCCTCCGCAACTTCCGTTGAGAAAAAAGAATTCTAAGCGTACCTGACTCAATTGCCCACATTTATCCTTAGAATCATTCTGATTTATGTCTTCTTCTCAATCTTTGTTTTTGTGATTGATAATTAACATAGTTTATTTATACATGACATTGTAGAGATATGTTAAGAACATTTTCACAAAATCTTAACGATTTAGCATTAGCTCAAAAGCTGACCATACTACTACTCGTAATATTTCTGGGAGGAATTACCTTTAGTGGTATCGCTTTGGCTAACATCCTGAATTATAAAGCTCAAAATGAAATCACTTCCAATGCTTTATTGCTGTTGCGAACTCTAAACTCTGTTCGTTCTTATACAAACAATGAAGTCACTCCACACTTGGAGGCAAGTTTAGGGAATCAGGGGTTTTTACCGCAAGTTGTCCCTGCTTATTCGTCCCGTAAAGTCTTTGATTCCTTACGTAAAGATAATAATTCCTATCAGGACTTTTTGTATAAAGAAGCAATGCTAAATCCCACTAATCTTCAAGACATGGCTGATAGCTTTGAAAAAGAGATTATACAAAATTTCGCTCAGAACAAAAATATGCAACAAACGTCAGGATTTCGTTCTTTTCAGGGAGAAAAATACTTTTATGTCGCTCGCCCCTTAGCTCTCAATGATGCTAGTTGCTTGAGATGTCACAGTACGCCTGAAGTTGCACCCAAAGAAATGATTAAAATTTATGGAGATCAAAATGGTATGGGGTGGAAATTGAATGAAGTTCTGGGCGCTCAGATTGTTTCTGTACCAACGAATGAAGTTTTGCAGAAAACTCGTCAATCTTTTATTTTAGTGATGGGTATTGTCACAATAATTTTTGCGATCGCCATCTACATGGCTAACTTTTGGCTGAAGCGGTATGTTGTTCGACCAATCAAACGCGTCGTTAGGGTTGCAGAAGCTGTAAGTACGGGTGATATGGAGGCTGATTTTGAAAAAGTATCCAACGATGAAGTTGGCAGTTTGGTGGAAGCCTTTACACGTATGAAGTTGAGTTTGGTGATGGCAATTAGAAGGTTGGAACAATACCGTATAGACCATCGCGAACCCCACGATAAGTTATAACGGTGCTAAAGTTGTAGAATAGTGAACCGCGCAGGAAGATGCCTTCCGCATGGCAGCACAAACCGCCGGAAAAAGTAATTCTGCGCCATCGCGCGTTTTATCGTCGCTTACGTTCTCGACTTGGCTCTCAATAGCGCCATTACCGCTACCGCTCATCTCTATTGCGCGGATTTTTTACAAACTTTGGACAACAGGAGAAGATTATACCGATCCTGGCATGGATTATTATGAGCAGCGTTACCGCTTCTAAAAGTCTAGACAAAACTACCAACAAGTGGATAAATCAATTTTGATTTCTACATCCTGTCCCGGCTTCATTTTGCCGAGCTGAGTTTCCTTGAAATTAGCAATAATCCACGGTTGGTCTTGCACCACTGCCATCAGGGTTTGTCCCGGTTGTAGTCGTTGCCCAACTTCCACCGTCTTGTTGCCCACTCTACCTGCTGTCGGTGCGGTGATACGGGTGTAGGACAACTGAAGCTGGGTATTTTTGACCTGTGCCTGTACCTGTGCGATCGCTCCCACCCCCAACACCGCCAGTAGCATCCGCTTACGGGGGCGCTTCGGTGCAGGAGCAATGGGATACGGTGTTCCCAGAGGACTACTGGGCAACGCTTTGGTTGCATTGATTGTGGCAGTGGCAGTCGTCGGCTCTCGCCCCAGTGTTGATGTTGTTGGTGACGTAAATACTTGGGATGTGGCAGGGTTAGAAGACGGATTTGGCAGCAACTCAGAAGCATCTATTTCTGCTTTGTGACCATCAAACTCAGGTGCGCCGCCGAGAGCATTTGAGGGTTCCATTGGTAATCCCTGTCGCAATTGAGAAAGGAAATTTGTTTTTAGTATTCCATTTTGTGCTTTCTATTGACAGGCAAAATTAACATTTTAACAATCAACTTAAAGAAGATAAAACAGACCCCAAATGGGATGAAAGCATTAATTATTTTTTCACTAACTTCTGCCTTAACTTTCTAATCTTTCCAGGTCAAATAGTGGATAACAGTCAAAACTAAACTATCATTCAATGTTCCTGAAGTCTTAGAATCCAGCCATTGCTCTAACGCTTCCTGGTTTGAAGTCGTTCGCTCAGATTCCTACAAGCTAGTGTTGTCAGTTACAGACTGAATATGGATCTTAGAACCGCGTTTCTCGGAATTTTTGCAGGTATTGTCGCCATCTTTGTGATCGAGATTGTCTTTGACGTTACCTGGGCACTCACTCAGCGAGGATGGACGCATAAAGAGAGCGGACGCTTGCTTAATGCACTTGCGGATTTCAGCCGCGCTATCCATCTTAAGCCCCGGAACAAATGGGCAATCGCGGGAAAAGCTCAACTCCATCGACTCATGGGGGAGTATGAAGCCGCACTGACAGACTTTACGTATGCGTTAGCGCTTGACCCCAATTGTCCCTGGTGTTTAGCAAATCGCGGTGAAACCTACCGGGTGCTGGGGCGGTACGACGAAGCACTGGTTGATTTGAACCGCGCAATTCAGCTCGCGCCTGATTTTAAGTGGGCAATCGCCAATCGAGGGCAAGTCTATCGGCAACTGGGGTGGTACGACGAAGCCCTGCAAGACTTTACTTATGCGTTAGCGATTGATCCAATCTGTCTTTGGTGTCTGGCTAATCGGGGTGAAACCTATCGGTTGCTGGAATGGTACGAACAGGCACTTGCGGATTTTAATCAGGTGATTGAGCGCAACCCGAATTACAAATGGGCGATCGCCAATCGCGGTAAAACTTATCTGCAACTTGGACATGATCTCAAAGCCTTAGCAGATTTCAATCGAGCTTTAGAACTTGATCCTAACTGTCCCTGGTGTTTAGCAAATCGAGGTGAAATTTATCGCCGCATCGAGTGCTATGAGGATGCACTGGTAGATTTAGATCGAGCGATTTCACTTGATCCTCGCTGTGTTCGTAGTTTTGCTAATCGTGGCGAGGTTTACAGGCAACTGGGGCAGCATGATCAAGCACTTGCTGACTTTAATCACGCCCTTGAATTACAGCCAGATAACAATTGGCTTCAGCAACACCGAGCATTAGTTACGGTTCAAAGACACGAAACCTAGGATTAGAGAGGAATCGTCAGGTGAACACCAATCCAGACAACCAGTTACCACCACAAGCCCCTCAACCCACGCCAACAACAGCCGCTCCCAGACCGGAGACTCCCATTGCCCAACTGACGGCAGGTTGGTTTGTCGATAACTACAACTGGCAGGCGTTTTACTACTTTGAAATTCCGTTGGGTTTGCTCCTGATTGCTGGACTCTGGCACTGGCTTGACTCGCAACCGATGAGATTATCGATACTTAAACAAATCGATTGGCTAGGGCTAATTCTTCTACTTATGGCGCAAACAAGCCTGATTGCTGTGCTCCAGCGGGGCAATACCGAAAACTGGTTTGACTCTGAGTGGATTGTGCAGTTGAGTCTGTTTTCCCTCTTATTTTTTATACTGTTTTGTGGATGGGAACTAATGATTCGTTGCCCCTTAATCAATATTCGCTTACTAGGGCAACCCAACTTTGCACTCATCAATCTGCTCAATCTCAGTGTTTTTCTTGTCCTTGCTTATACATATGTACTACCGCAATATCTAGGGCAAATTCAAGGCTACAACACAATCCAGATTGGTTCAGTGTTGATTTGGGGCGTGGTAGTCAATCCGTTTGTGGCTAAACTGATAGAGCATCTTGAAGCCCGGCTAGTACTAGCGATCGGGTTGGGAATCTTTGTGACTAGTTGCTTCATGAATTCCGCATTGACTTACTACAACGGGGGAGAGCAGTTTGTTTGGTCACAGGTAGTACGAGCGATCGGGCAACCTGTCATTGTGGTTGCGATCTCGTTTATCGCAACCAATGGGGTTCAAAAAGATCAAGCCGATTCAGTGTTTGCGATCTTCAACGGCATTCGAGTCGTTGCCGGAACGTTAGGAACAGCTATTCTTGGAACCTTGCTCACTAAGCGCGAACAGTTTCACTCCAACCATATTGTAGAAGCCGTTTCTTCCTACAACACGCAGACGCAGGAGCGGTTAGAGCAACTCAGCCAAGTCTTTACGACTAAACTCGGTGATCCAAGTGCAGCTCAGACTCAAGCCTCGGCAGCACTGGCAGGGACTGTTCGCCAACAAGCAAACATCATGGCGTTCAGTGACTGCTTTTATTTCATCGGCATCAGCTTAATTGTTGTTGGAACCATCATCTTTTTGCTCCGGCGCACCAGCAAGCCCAGCCAATTTATTAACTAACGAGCAATTCGATGAGGTTGTCTTACTGGGCGCAAATATAGCGAAGCTGACACCAGCCGAAAAGTAGGGATTGAAATACCTACCAGATAAAGGCTTCAGCCTTTTATTGGCAGGGCTTACGCAACTGGCACTAGTCATAGAAAATATGACCGCCTAATAGAACATCTGTATTAATTTACCCGGCAGTAGGGTCAGAATTAATAGAATGTCTTTGAAGGCGTGAAAGCGCGTTGATAAGAAAATTAGTTTGAGTGCCAGTGGAGACCGACAATGAAGTTCACAAAACTCAACTACTAAGCTAAAACGCGCTTAATTTTTCAAGCTGAAAACCTCACAGCAAGGATTTCAGGCTGCAAAAAGTACAATTTAGATGCGCTACAGCTTATCAGTATTTTCTAAGTAGTCAAGTTAATTATACTACAAAGCAAGATTAAGAAAGCAGCTTTTTTTTGATGCTTTTAAAAGGAAAATACTGTACGGAGTGTACCCGTCACAATTGTGTCGTTGCTTTCTTCATTTCCTGCATGGCGAATCACTTGAATTGTTGGTGTAACTTGGATATTTCGACTAAACGGGAAGTTATAAAACGCCTCGAAATTGGTCTGAGTTGAATTGCCGATTTGATTGACAACAAATGGCTGACCTACGGCAACTCCTGCTAAAGCACCGCGTGTAAACAAGTCTCGCATTGCAACCCCCGCCATCCAGTAATTGGGTTTGATGTCGCCAAAGGCGGTATTATCGTAGCTACCGTAACCGTAGCGACCAAAAATACCAAACTTTTGTGCGAGGGTAAGTTCAGCATTCACGCCAAAGACATCAAAGCGGTTGCTGAATAGTTCGCCACCGCTGTATTGCAGACGCAAAGCAAAAGCTCTGGAGGGCGCGTATTCTAATTCCACCATAGCTTGATAGGTATCTCCAAATAAGCCGCGATCGCCTGCACCATTGGGATTGGCATTGGGAGCACCACCAGCACTGGCAAAAGCATCGGGATATAAGACTCTTGTGAATGATGAAACACTCTGAAGCACTCCCGGTCCTTGGTTGCCTGGATTTGCTGCGTCTGCTGCGACATACAACGCCCGGACGGAAATCGGTCCCTGACCTGGCTTCCAGTCGATTGCTGCCCCTGCACTTGGACCGTTAAGTGGGAAGAGAATAAAGTTATTCACAAAAGCCAGAGTGCTAAAGTCCAAGAAGCTGAGATAAGCGTAACTGTTGAAGTCAATAAAATCGGCTGAGACAAAATTCGGACCAATAGTGACTTTAAAGTCTTTAGCAAGTTGAAAGCTGTAATATAGTCGGCTCAGACCTAGATCACGATCTACAGGTGGCTTGACTGAGTAGTCTATAACACTCCCAAAATTAGGCTCTAGCAAACCTGCGGCATTATCTAACCCACCACTAGGTTGACCATTGCTATCAACAATAGCACTTCCAGCATCAAGGCGAATTTTCAGCAAGTCAGTTCCCCGGAAGCTGGTGTCTAAATCTATAGCTGCTCGAAACAATATTGTAGGATTGGGTTGGCTGGTAATTAGATTACCGGGGTTATCGGGGATGTTACCGAGGGGGTTATCGGGGGGGGTGGGGGCGTTACCGGGGACAATAATGCGATCGCCACTGAACCCACCAGCATTCACGGAAATAATAGCCTGACCAGTGAGTTTGGTCGTTGTGGAGAACTGATTGGCTTGCAGTTCTGCTGTACGTGCTTCTAGCACATCTACCCGACCTCGTAAAGTTGCCAGTTCAGGCGTGAATTCTTGCTGAAGCCTCTGCAAAGTTGCCAAGTCTTCTTTGCTCACCAAATCTGTTGTGGCTTGTGCAATCAATTCATTGATACGGTTCAAGCAAGCATTCAATCCCGCCGCAAACTCATAACGCGTCATCGCGCGGTTTCCGCGATAGGTACCATTAGGATACCCAGCAATACAACCATAGCGTTCAACCAGTGACTGCAATGCCTGAAAAGCCCAATCAGTCGGTTGCACATCACTCAGTTGATTGACATTTGTCACCTGACTTATTCCAGGCGTGCTTTTTTTTCCCTGGTTTTGAGTGACGAAGTTTCCTGCACCACCTGAAGCGAAAGGTCTTTCTGTAGGTTGGACATCACTCAGTTGATTGACATTTGTCACCTGATTGATTTCAGGCATGCTTTTTTTTACCTGATTTTGGCTGACAAAATCTGCTGCACCACCTGAAGCGGAGGGTATTTGCGCCCGTGTTGAAGATGTCCCTAAAAGTAATAAACTGAGCAGGCTGACTCCAGAAGCAATTGTATTAGTCAGAAATTTTTCGTAAACTTGGGCTTTTACAGTAGGATTTCCAGACACTTTTTTCTTCTGCATCTCGTTATTTTTGATATCACAAATTAATTTTTTCTGTGAATAGAAATCATAATCTTAGACACTTTGGTTTCAAAGTGTCTAAAGTTGAAAAAAGTCGTTCAACGACAAGCTTATTATCTAATAAAAATAACTGAAAAAAGCAGGAAATGTCTTAAATTTACAAATTTGATTAGCTTATATGATGTTTGAAACATCACAAAATTCGTAGTAAGCACTATCTTCACTGATATGAAGCACTAAGCGTGCTTACTACAAATTTTTTCAGACCTTAAAAAGTATCCAAGAATTTCGCAACTGTATGCACATCCTTGTCACCACGTCCAGAGCAGTTGATAACAATTCTGGGGCTACCAGTCAGTTGCGGACAAAGAGTTTCTAGGAAAGCAATGGCGTGGGATGTTTCTAGTGCCGGAATAATCCCTTCCAGTTGCGACAGACGCTTAAATGCCTCCAACGCCTGCTGGTCGGTCACGCTGTAATATTCAGCACGTTTAAGATCCTTTAAATAACTATGTTCCGGACCAACACCAGGATAATCTAACCCAGCACTGATAGAGTGTGCTTCAACAATCTGACCATCCTCATCTTGCAGAACATAACTCATTGCCCCGTGCAAAACACCGGGTCTGCCAAGTGTCAAAGTTGCCGCGTGCTTTTCAGTATCAATTCCTTCACCTGCTGCCTCAATTCCAATCAAGCGTACAGATGGTTCGTTGACAAATTCATGGAAAAGCCCAATAGCATTGGAACCTCCGCCAACACAAGCAAGCAGAATATCCGGTAGTCCGCCCCATTTTTCCTGGGACTGGGCGCGAGTTTCCTTGCCAATGATCGCTTGAAAGTCTCGCACCATCATCGGGTAAGGATGGGGTCCAGCAACAGAACCTAAAATGTAGTGAGTGGTTTCTACATTTGTCACCCAATCCCGAATTGCTTCACTCGTGGCGTCCTTGAGGGTTCCGGTTCCCGCCTCTACAGGACTGACTTCTGCCCCCATCAATCGCATCCGAAACACATTCAGGGCTTGTCGTTCCATGTCATGGATGCCCATATAAATCAGGCACTTTAAGCCAAAACGGGCGCAGACTGTAGCAGTTGCAACACCATGCTGACCTGCTCCGGTTTCCGCAATAATCCGCTGTTTGCCCATACGTTTCGCGAGTAACACCTGAGCTAAGGCGTTATTAATTTTGTGAGCGCCTGTATGGTTTAAATCTTCGCGTTTTAAGTAAATTTGCGGTCCCGTGCCATCTGGCTTGGCATAGTGCTTGGTGAGACGTTCCGCAAAGTAGAGGGGGGTAGCGCGTCCAACGTAGTCGCGTAAGAGTCCCTGTAGTTCGTTTTGAAAATCCGGGTCGTTGCGGTATTTCTGATACGCGGTTTCTAATTCACTGAGTGCCGGCATTAATGTTTCAGGGACATACTTACCCCCAAATTGACCAAACCGACCGAGGATATCTGGTTGTTGATGAGTCTGTGGAGTAGAAAGATTCGTGTTTTGAGTGTTTGCTAACATGGAATTTCCTAAATTTGTAATATGGTTGGAATTTTCAGGGCTTACGCGAATTTATAGCGCTTCTCGTTTGAATGAAGTCATTACAGCAGAATTCAGGAGTCAGAAGTCAGAAGTCAGAAGTAAAATTTGCTCTATATCTCGCTTTTGAGTTGAAAAGCTGTACCTCGTGAACTTGCAATCTGCTGTATTTATCTGTGTCCCATGAGTGTCCATCTGTGGTTCTCCTAACTTGATGTATTTCATTCAACACCACCAAGCGCTATATTCAAGCCCATTAGGCAACACAGAGAAAAAGATGGCGTAAGCCCTAAATGGTTAATTTTCAATTTTTACAGTGGGGCTAATAGATGCCTTCAAATCGTTACAAAAATCTCTAATAGCTCGCAGCCCGCGATATGGTGTACTTTCTCCCAAGCGTTGCACAAAGGCGCTTCCCACAATCACTGCATCTGCACCCCACTCCTTAACTTGACGAGCTTGTTCTGGAGTGGAGATGCCAAAACCAACAGCAATTGGCTTGTCAGTTACACTGCGGATTTCTTGGAGTACATCTTTAACCCGCGTTTGCAACTGGGAGCGTACACCTGTCACACCTGTGACACTTACCAGGTAAATAAAACCACGAGATTGACGGGCGATCGCCTCAATCCGTTCTTTTGAACTGTTAGGAGTCACTAACAATGTGACTTCAATTCCCTCAGCCGAAGCACGCTGTAACAAATCATCTGCTTCTTCCAAAGGCAAATCGGGTACAACCAACCCCTTGATTCCAGAAGCTGCAACTTGCTTGACGAACTGCTCAGCCCCCAGATTTAAAATTGGGTTGTAATAAGTAAATAGGATGATAGGCGATCGCAACTTACGAGTGGCTGACTGCGCCATTTCTAAAACATGAGCTAAGCGAGTTCCCCCCTTGAGGGCGCGAGTCGCAGCCGCTTGAATGACAGGTCCATCAGCCAATGGGTCAGAATAGGGAACTCCTAATTCAATGAAATCTGCACCACTAGCATCCAAAATTCCTAAGGCTTCAGCTGTCGTTTCCAAATCAGGGTCGCCAGCTGTAATAAAAGGAATTAAAGCACATTCGTTTTTTGCGCGTAAAGATTCAAAGTGTCCCGAGATAGTAGTCATCTTAATTTTCTACTGAAAGCCAACAATAAGTTAATAGGGGAAAGACAGAATCAAAAATGCAATATTCAAGATCAATGAATCCTTAATTCCTTGACAGCTTGCTCCAAATCAGCTTGCTTAACTAAAGATTCTCCAATCAACACAGCTTCAGCTCCCGCTTGGGCGACAAAAGCTAAATCAGAAGATGTATACAAACCAGACTCACTCACCACCGTAATGTCTAAACTTCTTAACTTTTCTTTACGTTCTTCCAATAGGTGTTTCGTCGTTTCTAAGTCAAGGCTAAAGTTTTCCAAATTACGGTTGTTAATGCCGACGAGTTGCACATTTGATAATGCCAGCACTCGGTCAAGTTCAGTTAAAGTATGCACTTCCACCAAGGCAGTCATGCCTAAATCATGAATAATATGCAGAAAATCTTGCAGCGTTTCGTCGCTTAAGATAGCTGCAATCAGTAGCACTGCATCTGCACCATTGACTCGTGCTTTGTAAATTTGGTAAGGGTCTATGACAAACTCTTTGCAAAGTAGCGGCAAGCCTACACTGTTTCTAATAAGTCGCAAATTTTCAAAACTGCCTTGAAAAAATTTTTCGTCAGTTAACACAGAAATACAACTTGCACCACCTCGTTCATATGCAGAGGCAATTTTTACTGGTTCAAAATCAGCACGAATGACTCCTTTACTTGGTGAGGCTTTCTTGACCTCCGCAATAATGCTGGGCTTGATAGGATTTTGCCGTAAAGCATTCAAGAAATTTCGCACAGCAGGAGCAAGGCTAATTTGAAGTTTTAAATCGGAAAACGGCAGTTGCTCTTTCATGGCGGCAACTTCTTGCTGTTTGTGCCAAACAATTTCTTCGAGAATATGGCGCGGTTTGGCGGACTGTGCAGTTGTTTGTGGTTGAGATTGATAATTCAGCATATTTTTTTATAGCGGTTATGAGTTGGGCGTTGCATATTTACGGGATGAACAAGCATTTTTTGTGGCATGGACTAGACAGCCTGTCCGCTTTTGGCTCGTTCCCAGCCTTGCCTCGTTCCCAGCCTGAGGCTGGGAATGCCTATTAGGAGGCTCTGCCTGCCTTATGAGCGGCAGAGCCGCTTCAAGGGCATTTCCAGGTGGAACCTGGAAACGAGATTTTAGAAGGGTTTTGGGTTAAGTTGACACCAATGGCTAGGTCTCCCCCTTACAAAGGGGGGCAGGGGGGGATCTTATGCAACGAGTGAAGAGGGAAGTTTAGTAGTGAATGCACGTACTACGTTTGTCACAATTATTAATCCGACTCCATCTGCCAAAGTCATGATAGATTCTGGATGGAACTGAACACCAGCAATTGGTAGTGTTTGATGCTCGATCCCCATAATCACACCATCCGCAGATATGGCTGTCACTTTGAGTTCTGCAGGTAGGCTTTCTGGTAGCGCATACAACGAGTGGTATCTACCAACTTCAAAAGATTGTGGTAAGCCTTTAAAGACAACAGAATCTGGATCAACAACAGATACCTGAGATACCTTGCCATGCTGGGGATAATCCAGAACTCCCAGTTTTCCACCGTGTGCCTCGACTATTGACTGTAATCCCAAGCACACGCCAAATATAGGAATTTCCCGTTTTTTGCAAGCTGCAATTGTATCGGCTACACGAAAGTCACTTGGTTTTCCAGGACCGGGAGACAAAACAACCAAGTCGGGTTTTTCTGTATCAAAAACTGATTCTGCAAAACCATGCCGTAGTGTTGTCACTGTAGCACCGGTTTGACGGATGTAATTAGCTAAGGTGTGAACAAATGAGTCTTCATAGTCAATGAGCAAGACACGCTTGAGCGCCCCTGGATTCGCTTCTTGAATCTCAAGGTTTGACAATATTGGCAAATCTGCACTCTTATGAATTACTGTACGAAGTGTTTGGAATAAGGCACCAGCTTTAGTAAGAGTTTCTTGTGCCTCGGCTTCTGGTTCTGAGTCATAAAGAACCGTTGCACCGACTCGCACCTGTGCAACTGAGTCCTTGAGTCGGATAGTTCGTAAAATCAAACCAGTATTCAAGTTGCCTTTAAAACTTAAGCCTCCAACAGCTCCACCATACCAACGTCTGGGGCTGCGCTCATTTTGTTCGAGAAACTGCATGGCAGAACGTTTTGGTGCGCCTGTGACTGTGACTGCCCACAGATGGGTGAGGAATGCATCCAAAGCATCAGCTTCCGGTTTCAGTATACCTTCCACATGGTCTACTGTATGGATAAGATGGCTGTACATTTCAATTTGGCGACGACCAATCACTCGCACAGACCCTGGCTCACAAATTCGCGACTTATCGTTGCGGTCTACGTCGGTACACATGGTGAGTTCAGATTCATCTTTGCGCGAGTTCAGCAGCTTCTGAATTTGCGCCGCATCAGTAATTGCATCTTGTCCCCGGCGAATCGTACCACTGATTGGGCAAGTTTCAACACGTCTACCGTCAACACGCACAAACATTTCTGGAGATGCACCAATCAAATATTCTCCACCTAAATTAAAGATAAATCCATAGGGACTGGGATTTATCTCCTTGAGAATTCGGAAAAGTTCAGTTGGGGGTTTTTCGCAGGCTTGAAAGAAGCTTTGACTAGGAACAACTTCAAATAAATCGCCGCGACGGAAGTAATCGAGGGCTTTGGTAACTTGTCCCTCATATTCACCGCTTTCATGGTCAGAGGCTTGAGTGACACTGAGGCGCTGACCTCGGTAATCGATAACTTCACCTGTGCGAGGTAAATCTCTAGTGCTACCAACCTTGGTCACGAAATCATACTGCAAACGAAATGCCTGTTGTAAGTGGTAGTCAACAACTAACAATTCATCAGGCAGATATAGTACCAAATCCCTTTGGTCTGCTGCACGTTCCAGATGCTTTGGCATTTGCTCAAACTGGAAAACCAAGTCATAGCCAAATGCGCCATAAAGTCCCAGATTTTCGTCTTCCGGACTGTAGAAGACAGATAATATCTCGCGAACCACACTGAAAACAGATGGTTGTCTGCTGCGTTCTTCTTCTGAAAATAAACGTTCTGTTGGTTTGACGGAACCGATGATTTGGTTGTTCTCTTTATTTACGGCTTGAAGGTATGGTTGGTCCAACAAACACTCTGCCAGATAATCTAGCAGTATCTTGCCTCGCTCGTTATGCGCCGTAATGGTAAAAGTGTTATCGCGGGTAACAAGTTCTAAAGGTGGATTGACAAAACCGATCGCCCATCTTTTATACCGTCCTGGGTATTCATAGCTACTTGCCAGTAAGCCGCCGCGTTGGGAATCAAGACGTACCAAAACCTCCTCAATGGCTGAATCTATGGAAGTCTTAGTTACAGAACGTGATACAAAGATTCCACCTTGAGTTGTGTAAGATTGAGTATCAAATTGCATCGGTATTACCTCTGAAAGCTAATTTAAAAAATCTAGAACTTACGCATTGACAGAAGTTTGCTGCATGTGAGTTTAGCCCTACCTTATTTGCTGAAGACCAGTTAAGCGAGTGAAAGCTTTCCTTGTTTAGCTTCCATCCAGCTCTCAGCTTTGACCTAGACAAGATCGTCCTTTTTAGCAGTAACTTAAAATCTGATTCAGCCGTTTCGATGCTATTCACATCGTGTCTCTTCCGTCAATGCGTAAGTCATAAAATCATTACCAGGATAGGTTGGCTACTTGCTGGCATTGCCTGCAGGACACGGGTTAAAATCTGACGTTGACCATCATTTTTTTGTAAGTGACTGCGACAACAACTACCAGTTTTTAAATAAATGCGATTAAATTCGACTTATGCAGTGATAAGAAATAAATGATTTTGGAGCATTTAGGATCAGATTATGTATTGCGCCTATTTTCATTCCCGGTATCTCCAAAAAAAAAGCTAGACTTTCGGCAATCTTGTCAAGTAGTTTGTACAAAGGTTTATGAGAATGTAACAGCAGTGTCAAATTTGGATTTGGGATAGGAAAATCCCAGCGAATAGACCGTCTGTGTTGATTGATTTATTGTCAAACTGCAAAAATAATACGCACACATAATTGCTTTGACGAAATAATTTCAGGATGATTAAAGAATCTTGGGTAGGCAAATCCATGAGCAAATGCATGTCAAGCTGATATCACCTACCTTCAAGAAACGACGCCTGAAGTAGCAATTTAAACACCCACAGTTGAGGAGATTTTGGCAGCCAAGTTTGGAGTGGCATTTGTGAAAGCTGATTTGGTTCCACGCCCGAAGAATTGGGCAAGGGGAGCAATTTCTTGCATCAGTTCCACAAAATCGCCAGGTGTCAGAGACTGAGGACCATCTGAAAGTGCTTTGGCGGGGTTGGGGTGAACCTCAATCATC